>NZ_PYCI01000097.1:0-25619 GCF_003015105.1 Chroococcidiopsis sp. CCALA 051
CCCTTGTCCCCCTCACTCCGCACTCCTCATTGCTGCCACGCACTATCCCACGGGTTACCACCGATTTCTAAGCCACAGACTGAACTTGTAGCCTCCAGGATCGATTTCTTGCCACCACGACAAGAATAGAGTTGTAAACTCACTTGCCCGCGCATCGTATCCTTACAGCAGAAAACTAGTCCGTTCTGGGTGGGCGCACGTAGGGGAGTGCCAGGTAAATCTGTCGTCCCCGTTAAAATAACTTCGTAGTCAGCATTTCTCGCCTGCATTTGCCAGCAACCCCAGGGCTGGATGTTCCACGTTACCTCGGAGTTCCAAGGGACGAATTCGTAAAATTTACCCCGATAATGCAAGCCTACCATTGCTACAGATTCCATCCACCACAACACCCCACGCCTACCACCGCCAGCAGTTAAAGCTAAGTCGGGTTCGTCGTCAAAACTATTGCAATTCAGCCAAAACCATCTTTGGGGAAAAGCACCGCCCCAATTCTTTTCGCTATAGGCTGGGGCGTTGGTAAACTCGTAGCGCTTGCCGTACCAATCGATCCAACCCGTAGCTAAACCGTGCGCCATCAAGATTTGCCAGCCAGGTTCAAATATTTGTAACGAAGACAGCCAACCAGCCGTAGATTGCTGTATTCTACCGCGATCGCCCCATCCATAAATCGGTTGGATCTCGTACTGCCAGCGGCAATCACCATTATTGGCGGGATCGCGGATAGTGCCTTGGTTCCAGGTCGCAGTTGCTTGATAACCCTGTTGGATGTGGCGATCGAATTCGTCAGGAGAAAGCCATTTTGCTTGAGTCTCTAAGTCTGTTTGTCCCCAATGTCCTAAAGCAAGTTGAGTCGGACTCGCCCAAAAGCGCTTGACATCGGGATAAGTCCGCCATAAATATTTATCGTCGGGACCGAGAATCTGGGCTGCGCCGCCACTATGGGTTTTACCACCGATAGGGTCTTCGATGGAGTACATGAAAGCGAAGGTTTCGCCAGTAGGCAAGGTAACGCGATAGTACCAGCCTTCAAAAAAACGGCGATCGCTACCATCCCAGTGATAACCACTATGAGGAGTTTGTGTTGAGGGAGTTTGTGTTGAGAAAGAAAAATTTTTGGGAATACTAACCATGACCGGATTTGTAAGTCCTATTCCAGTATGAGCGATCGCCTCATGCTATTGACGCAAGAAAGTTATCGCCATTGAGATGAGTCAAGTCGAAACCTATTACCAAATACTAGGACTAAAACCTGGTGCAACTGCTGCTGAGGTGAAGCACGCCTATCGTACCTTGGCGAAAACTTGGCATCCCGATTTATTTCCCGATCGCTCACAATTAAAGCAGCAAGCCGAAGAAGAAATCAAAAAAATTAACGAGGCGTACCAGCAACTCAAATGGCAACAGCCACACGCGAGTAGAGTAGCTACAGTTACAGGGACTTACTCAACCTACAAATCTTGCGCCGAGACTTATTTTAAGCGAGGAATGGAGAACGCGAGACGAGGTAGATATATTGTGGCGATCGAGGATTTTACGCAAGCGATTCGCCTCCAACCTAACTTTGCAGCTGCTTATAAATATCGCGGACTCGCCTGCGCCCGACTAGGGTACAAACATCGGGCAGACTCTGATTTTAAAATTGCCCTAGAACTGGAACCAAAACCCAAAACACCTAAGCCATCGCCTACAGCATCGCCTCAGACTCGCTGGAAATGCGTCAACACCCTCATTGGACATACGAACTGGGTATTTGCCGTGGCGATTAGTCCAGGCGGACAAACTCTAGTTAGTGCTAGTGCGGATACAACAATTAAAATTTGGGATTTAGCGACCGGAAAATTATTAAAGACTCTGATCGGACATACAGCATGGGTACGATCTATTGCTATCAGTCCCGATGGCAAATGGTTAATTAGCGGTAGCGACGATCGCACGATTAAGATTTGGCGGTTAGATACGGGAGAATTACTACATACATTAATCGGACATTCCGATCCAGTTTGGTCGATCGCGATCGCGCCTGATGGGACAAAGTTGGCGAGTCATGGTAAAAACAAGACAATTCACTTTTGGGATTTAACCACAGGACAAAGATTAGATACTCGCGTCGGTCAAGCAAACTCAGCCTATTCTGTTGCTTTCAGTCCTAACAGTCAAACTTTAGCGATCGGCAGTTGTAATAAAACCATTGAAATTTGGCATTTAGGCATGGAACAACTGCTGCACGTCCTTAAAGGACATTCAAGTTGGGTGAATTCGATTTCTTACAGTCCTGACGGGCAGTTTTTGACCAGTGCTAGCTATGACAAGACGATTAAGTTATGGCGATTGGGTACAGCTAAACCTTTTTCTGCTGTGACGTGGCATCACAGTTATGTAGGATTTGTGGTATTCAGTCCCGACGGGCAGACTTTAGCGAGCCGAGGAGATAATACGATTAAGTTATGGTATCCCACTACGGGAAAACAATTATGTTCGCTTCAGGGACATACTGACTGGGTGAATGGGGTTGCTTTCAATCCGCAAGGGAACGTACTAGCTAGTTGCAGTCGAGATATGACGATTAAGATTTGGCAGATAAATGTAGAGACGTTGCATACAACGTCTCTACATTTATAAATTAAACGTTTTTACATCCACAAATTTGAAGAATTATTTTTGTTTTTCTCCCATTTTGTAGGATTATTGACAATATATTCTCGAATTTTATTTAGAGAACCATCTGCACGAATGATGCGATCGTAGAATCTTGGTTGCCAAGTAAAGTCATCGTAACCATTTTTCCTACACCATTGAGTAACAGCAGATTTATAAGACCGCAAAATTGCACTCAAGGAGCCAGATTTTGGCGAAATCATTGACATTGTTGTAAAAAAATTGCAATCATCAAGGTCGTTTGATATGTTTGTAGAGACGTTGCATGCAACGTCTCTACATGTTGTTTCAACAACATATGGTTTATCTATAATAATAATCCCATGTACGTGATTAGGCATCACAACATAAGCATCAATATATGTATGTTTAAAATGCTGAGGAATTTCTACCCAAAATTTCTCAGCTATTTGCCCGATCGCAGATAAATGTATCTGTGTATTGACTATATCGCCGAAAAAGCAGGTGCGATCGCCCGTACATATCGTGATAAAATACAATCCATTTGCCGCATAATCTTGATTTGATAATCGTGTAGATTCAATGCGATATTTATTTTTGAATAAGGTCATATTGGTTTAGGCATAAATAGTGTAGAGACGTTGCATGCAACGTCTCTACACCCGATGCAACGTCTCTACACGGTTATAACCTAATGAACCTACGATCTATTCAATCCCTTCGATCCGGTCTTCTACCTCCTGATACAATTCACGCAGCAGATCCAAATTGTTCTCATCAGTATCCCAATAACCGCGTCCATTTGCTTCTAATAAAGTAGAAACCATCTTGCGGAAAGAATGAGGATTTAAATTCAACAACCGCTGACGCATGGCTTCATCTTTAATGAACGTGTCGTTAGCATCTTCGTAGATCCAATTATCAACAGCCCCCGCAGTTGCACTCCAACCCATCGTATTAACTAATCGCTTGGAGAGTTCCCGCACGCCTTCATAACCATGAGACAACATTCCTTCATACCACTTGGGATTTAATAATTTGGTACGGGAATCTAAACGCACGGTTTCTGATAAAGTACGGACTTGAGCGTTAGCTGTAGTTGTATCTGCCATGTAGGAAGTAGGCATCTTACCATCATTCCGCAGACTTGCCACAACTTTTGTCGGATCTGAGTCGTAGTAGTGCGATACATCTGTTAAACTAATCTCGGAAGAATCGAGATTTTGGAATGTCACTTCAGCAGTTTTCAGGGTAGTTTCAAAAATCTGCCGCGACTGTTCCATCGTCCCTGGATTATCGGCACTGAAAGCAAAGGATTTGCGCTTGAGATACATTTCCTGTAACTCAGCTTCACTGTCCCAAGTGCTGTTCTCCACTGCCAAATTAATATTGGACGAGTAGGAACCAGAAGCATTAGAAAATACGCGGGTTGCAGCTTGACGCAAGTTAATCCCCATATCTTCAGCTTGCTTCAAGGCGTGTTTGCGGACAAAATTCATTTCTATTGGTTCGTCTGCTTCCGCTGCCATTTTCACCGCTTGATCCAGCAGGTTCATTTGGTTGATGAACAAGTCGCGGAAAACCCCGGAACAGTTGATCACGACATCGATTCTGGGTCGTCCCAACTCTTCTAAAGGAATTAATTCCAATTTGTTCACCCGTCCCAAAGCATCGGGAACCGGACGCACGCCGACCATCCACATAATTTGCGCTAGGGATTCGCCGTAAGTTTTGATATTATCGGTTCCCCAGAGGACACAGGCAATGGTTTCAGGGAATTTTCCACCATTTTCTGCCTTATTGCGGTCTAGCAAGCGGTCTACGACGATTTTCGCCGATCGCACCGCTGCCATTGTTGGGATTGCTTGCGGATCGAGGGCATGAATATTCTTGCCCGTAGGTAAAACATCGGGGTTGCGGATCGGGTCGCCACCAGGACCAGGTAAGATGTATTCGCCTTCTAATCCCCGTAACAAAGCCCCCAGTTCGTTATCCGCACAAACTTGTTGCAGGCAGAATTCTAAGTATTCAAACAGGGGTTTGAGGGCATTCGGATCGACTTTGGCGTAACCTGCTTGATGCAAAGCTTCTACCCAAGGTTCCTTTTTACCCATGTTGAAGAAATTGAGTTTGGAAACCAGGGAAACTCTGCCTTCTGCGTCGGTTTGTGCTTGAACCAAAGCGCTAACGGCGGCGCGGGAGGCAAGGGTGATGTCTTGTAATAATTGCACGTCTTCCAAAACACCGCGATCGCTATTGTGATAAATTTCGTCAATATCCCGCCCGACGCTATTGGCAATAATCCGAGGTAAACTTTGGATCTCTTCTTCAGCCCGATCCAAACCAGCAATATTAACCAAAGTTGCGATCGCTTCCTCTGCTGAAGGTGGCTTCCCAATAACGTGCAACCCGCAAGGCAACAACCGCGACTCAATTTCCATCAACTTGCGATACACCAAGCCAACAATATTATCCCGCTCCTCGGCAGTCATATCTTTGGCATCTTGCTGGGGCAAGTTAATATCTTGGTCTAAATTTACCATCCGGCATTTATCCATGATGGTGTTGACAATGGGGATACCGCGACCGGAATCTTTTAAAGTTTGATAAGAACCAATTAGTTCGCTGAGTTCCTTCAAACCCTTGTACAATCCAGCATTTTCAGCTGGTGGTGTCAAGTAGGAAATCGTCTCGGCGTAGCTGCGGCGTTTGGCAATTGTGGCTTCACTGGGGTTATTTGCTGCGTAATAGTACAAGTTGGGAATCATGCCAATCAGATTATCTGGGTAGCAGTCACCCGACATCCCCATTTGCTTTCCTGGCATGAATTCTAAGGAACCGTGCGTCCCGAAGTGCAACACGGCATCAGCTTGCCAAATTTGCTCTAAATATGTGTAGTAAGCCGCAAAACCGTGATGGGGACTGGCAGAACGAGAGAACAACAACCGCATCGGGTCGCCTTCATAGCCGAATGTCGGCTGTACGCCAATAAAAACATTACCGAATTGCTTGCCGTATACCAAAAGGTTTTGCCCGTCGCTGTTGAGATGCCCTGGTGGTGGTCCCCAGTTTTCCTCTAATTTTTGGGAATAAGGAGTGAGTGCTTCATATTCCGGTACGGACATCCGGTAAGCAACATTGAGTTCGGGGCTGCTGTACTGCGCTTGGGCATCGTGGATCACCTGTTCCATCAACTCTTTGGGCGACTCTGGCAAATCCTGCACGTCGTAGCCGTTATTTCGCAGGGCTTGCATCACCTCGTAAATGGAACCGAATACATCCAAGTAGGCGGCTGTCCCCACATTACCTTTATCAGGCGGGAAGCTGAAAACGGTAATCGCCACTTTTTTGTCAAGTTTCGGCTTGCGGCGCAGGTTTGCCCATTTCATCGCACGTTGGGCAACGGCTTCAATTCGGTCTTGCAGGGCGATCGCTTTACCTGTCGCACCGTCTCGACCTGATAGTATAATCGGCTCGATCGCCCCATCCAATTCTGGAATGGCAATTTGTAGTGCCACTTGAATTGGGTGCAAGCCTAGATCGCTATCTTGCCACTCCTCCGTCGTCTGAAACACTAAAGGCAGGGCAACCATGTAAGGGCGGTTCAGCCGCTTCAGTGCTTCAATTGCTTTGGGATGATCCTGTCGTGCAGGTCCTCCTACCAAGGCAAAACCCGTTAGGGAGATCGCCGTATCTACGATCGGATTTTTACTAACTGGATCGTAGAAATAAGCATCGACGGGCTTGGAAAAGTCCAAACCACCCGCAAATACAGGAACCACTCGCGCCCCCATTGCTTCGAGTTCCTGCACGATTGCTACGTAATGGGCATCATCCCCCGTTACTAGGTGGGTGCGTTGCAGTACGAGTCCCACGCAAGGCGCAAGCGGGTCTTTTAGGTCGCTAGAGATATCTTGGCGGCTGTTGTGCCAGTTGAGGTATTCCTTGACATCCTCAAACATAGTGGTTGACAAAGGATGCCAAATACCCATGTCGGGATAAACTACGGGTTCCCGGTATTGTAGAGACGTGGCGTGCAACGTCTCTACACCATTCAACACGTATTTATCCGCCAACATCAGCAAGAAATTTTGCAGGTTTTCTGGCGACCCCCCCAACCAATACTGAAAACTCAACATGAAGTTACGCGCATCTTGGGCTTTGTCGATGGGCAAATACTTCAGTACCTTGGGCAAGGTTTGGAGTAGCTTTAGCATTCCATCTTGGAAAGAAGCCCCAGATTTTTCTTTACGCTTGCGCATGAATTGGGCGATCGCGCTTTTGGATTGTCCCAACTGCGCCATCGAGAAGCTACCCATCTTGTTCAGACGCATCACCTCTGGCATTGAGGGGAAGACAACAGCCACATCCAAGCGATCGCGGTATGGTTCTACTGCCGCTACCACCTTTTGCGCCAAGTCTTCAATAAAAATCAGTGAGGCGATGAAGATGTCGGCACTTTGGATATCGCGCTTGAACTCCTCGTAGTTTTCAGGGTCTCGGAGTTCTTCGATCAGATAGCCGCTAATTTCGATCGCCAAATTCGGATTGCTTTGGTTAATTTGGCGTACCGCTTGCGATAAGGCGCTCTGATACTGGGACTCTAGCACGACATAGACCACCTTGATTAAAGCACGTTCTGCCAGGTTGTCGGGCGTAATGTGTCGGATGGTGGACTTGACGTGTGTGAACATTCGGTAAGGCTCCTTTGATGCGTGTTCTTCTGTCTGTAGGGATCTCTGGCAATGAACGTAGGACACCAGATACACACTTTCCTAATGTCCCACTTGTACCTCTACGCAGTAAGTTCGACGATCTCTACAGATTGTGAACTGGTCGCGTTACAGTTGAAAAACCGAACTGCGATCGGCGTAGAAAATACACGGCACATGAGTTTTTTTTATCAGAAAGTGCCTACCAAAAGTTAGATTCAGGCTGTAACTGACACAATTTGATAAAAATTTCGTAACTTTTCGTTACGTTTGTTAATTTTGCCTGAAGTGGCTAATCATTAGGATTTTGACTAATCTTTGCAAAAATTTAATAAATAAAATTTAACTTTATGCTGTTAAATCTTCGTTTTATGATAAGCATGAAAGTCGGAAAAATTAAAAACAAGGGTATGAAAAGGTACAAATGACCAATGACAAATGACAAATAACATCGATATCTTGGTTTTGTCTAATGGTCCTGGGGAAGTCACAACCTGGGTGCGTCCCGTCGTGCAAGCTTTGCGCCAGAAACTAGCAGACGATCGCGATCGCGTCAGAATTTCGGTAGTGCTTTCTCCTTGTCCGAATGCTAGTGGCAAAGAAGCCGCGATCGCCCAATCTTACCCAGAAGTCGATAGAGTGCAAGCAGCAGAATACTTCTGGCAATTTTTGCTCTGGGGCAAAACCGCAGACAACTGGGATTGGAGAACTCGCGGTGTTGTGGTGTTTTTAGGTGGAGATCAATTATTTTCTGCGATCGTCGGCAAGCGTCTCGGTTATCGTACCGTAATTTATGCCGAGTGGGAGACGCGCTGGCATAGTTGGATCGATCGCTTTGCCGTCATGAAACCAGACTTAATCGATAGCGCTCCATCAAAACATACCCACAAGTTTACGGTAGTAGGGGATTTGATGGCAGAAGCAGCGGCAAGTCAAAATTCAAAATTCAAAATTCAAAATTTTCCAACTCCCGACTTCCGACTCTCTAGTACGGGCGCACTGCTGTGCGCCCCTACCGACTCACCAGAATTAATTGGCTTACTACCCGGCTCAAAAGCTGCCAAGTTAGCTCAGGGAGTACCGTTGATGCTGGCGATCGCAGAATATATTTATACTCAACGTCCGCAGACGCGCTTTATCATTCCCGTCGCACCTACTTTAGACGTGCAAACCTTGGCTGAGTTTGCCAACCGTGAAAAAAATCCAATTATTCCTTTAGTAGAAGGTTCCACAGCCGAACTGATCCCTCACCCCTCACCCCTACTAAAAACAGCTAGCGGCTTAGTAGTAGAATTGTGGACGCGATCGCCAGCTTACGATCTGTTATCTCAATGTTGTTTATGCTTGACAACCGTAGGCGCAAATACAGCCGAACTAGGCTCTCTAGGCGTGCCAATGATTGTTTTGTTACCAACTCAGCAACTAGACGCGATGCGGGCTTGGGATGGTATCCCTGGGGTACTCGTAAATTTACCTTTCATAGGAACGAGTATGGCAAAAGTAATAAACTGGTTAGTATTGCAGCGATTGGGTTTGCGATCGTGGCCCAACATCTGGGCAAAATCGGAAATTGTGCCAGAACTGGTTGGTAAACTCCAACCTCAGACTATAGCAGAACTCGTACTCGACTATCTACAGCATCCTGAAAAACTAGAAGAAATGCGCTCCAAATTACGCAGCGTGCGCGGACAAACAGGAGCCGCCGTTAAAATTGCTCAAATTGTTTATGAAGAACTTGGCAAATAAAGGGAGTAGGGAGTAGGGAGCGCACGAGCAGGGAGGGACAAGGGAGCAACTACCAACTACCAACCACCAACTACCCATTATCCTCCTTTGCGCTCTGACTGATAACTGTTCACTGAAACTGATAACTGGTCACTGTTCCCTACCATCTCGTCGTCCTAACTCGTAGACTCCGCAGCTAACGCAGGCAAGTATACCCATACTAATTGCCCAACTCCGACCTAAGCTCAGTTCGATGCCGTAATTACACAAACTGCCAAAAATCAAAAAAGGCACAATGCTGAATAACGAAGCGTAAAAAGCATTCTGAGATTCTCTGGCTATGCGGGTTTTTTCAAATTCTGCTCGATTTATGTAAAGCGATTGCTCGGCAAAATTAAACCAGCGTTGGAGTTGGTGTATTATCCAGTCGCCTATGCCTGAAAAAGCTAAATATAACGCCAGCGACCACAAACTAGCTCCAGCGATCGCAGTAGCATCTAAATTGAGAGTAAACGGCAACATTTCTGTCAGCATGAGGTAAGAGCGTCTGGCGATCGAGATTTAATTCATTAATTTAAAAATTCTAACGATAAATTTACACATTCGCGAGTGGTTCTGCACAGTTCGCCGATCGCTAACTCAGAGAAGATGCGTCCTTCCGTAGATTTACCCTTGCTATGGCAAGATAAATCGTGTTAAGTTTTTGCAGGATTTTCAGCAAATTGTGAAAAATCTGATTATTCACATTGTTAGCGAACCTAAATCTATAGCGAACTTAAATATAAATTTCAGATAGAGGCAACACCTGTTCGACCTCAACAGTCTACTAAAACTAATCAGTCAGTAATATTCGGAATTTTTTCTTCTCCGCTAGTCAGTTGGCAGTATTTTATTTAAGTTATATGAATCAAGTTGCGATCGCTCGAATTCTGCTAATGCCCGTGGTGTCAAACCAGTACCCAGATCTAGGAGTCAAAGCATGAAGCAATTTCAACTTCTGAGGTCTCAAAGACTGGGTTTTACTGTTTCCAAAAAAAGTTTGCTGCTGGTTGCACTCAGTCTTGCCAGCTTACCCCTACTAGCATGGCATCAAAAAAAGGTGACAGCAGAGGAAGTAGCACAAAACAAAATTGCCACTGGTAATCTTTGGCGCAAAGCATCCTTTCCGGTCGAAAATTTCCAATACTATAGTTCGCCTTTCGGTTACCGTCGCTCTCCTACTGGCGGTTCGGGCTTGGAATTTCACAGTGGTTTAGATTTAGTAGCACCTCAAGGTAGTTACGTCCGCAGTTGGTGGACTGGCACAATAGTCAAGGTTGCCGATCGCGATGCCTGCGGTACGCACGTTATTATTCGTTCTGGAGCTTGGGATCACATTTACTGTCACATGCAAGGACAGGTCGGCACTCAAGGCAAAAACCGCTACATGATCGATCGCGAAGGCGGAATTGTCCTTTGGGAAGGGCAAACAATACCCGCTGGAGCTAGAATCGGTCGTGTCGGTATGACAGGACGCACTACAGGACCTCACCTACATTGGGGTTTGAAATACGCTAACAATTACATCGACCCCGCTTTAGTCCTGCGGGTCATGTACGCTCAGCAAAAAGATGGGCAGTCTTAATAGTCATTTGCTAGCATCTGCCGACCAATTACCAATTACCAATTACCAATTACCACTCATCAACTGATATAATGATGAATCCTTGCTGCTCGTCAAAAAACGGAGAGCAGCCTTTTTGTCCAAAAGGAGACTACTGAGCGTACCATGCCATCAGCCTACGAAACAATGTACATTTTGCGTCCCGACCTGGGAGAGGAACAGATCGAACAGGCGATCGCTAAATATGAAAACTTCCTCAAAGACCAGGGAGCTACTAACCTACAAATTCAGCTGCGCGGTAAGCGCCGTCTTGCCTACGAGATTGGCAGACAGCGCGAAGGCGTTTACGTTCAAATGAACTATGAAGCACCAGGGACAGCTATTGCTCCGATGGAAAGGGCAATGCGCTTGAGCGAAGAAGTCATTCGCTACCTGACGCTTAAGTCAGAAGAACCAACAGCCACTCCTGAAGCCGCAGCAGTGGAATAAAGCTATCGTAAAATTAAAACAAGAAGGGTGGGCAATGCCCACCCTTCTTGTTTTTCAAAACTCTCAATTTCAGGCGATCGCCAACTAACGCATTAGAGCAGGTGAATTAACAGTTGTTAGCACCTCATCATAGCTATCAAAAATTTCAAATACAGAATCCAGTTGTGTTAGTTCTAATACTAGCCTTACGGAAGCTTGCACATTACATAGGACTAGACGGCAACCGATTTGTCTTGCAGATTTCAACCCACTAACCAAGGAAACTAAGCCAGCACTATCCATGAAATCAACTTGGGCTAGATCGATCACCCAGAGAGCTTGCTTTTGAGGCATTAGCCTAGCCAATTGAGTTTCTAAGGCACTACCACCATTTTCGTCTAGGCGTTCTGGTGGCTGAAGCAAAATTAGTTGAAATTCTTGTGTACTCATTATTATTGCCGATTTATCAGTGCATACAATAGGGATTTAGACAAGCCAGTTATTGTGAATTTATATATAAACCCGAATCAACTGGCACAAATTATCGATTGTCTGAAGCTTCTCCATTCAAGAGATTTTGAAATTTAGTTACTCAAAAATCAGTGGGAATTTCAACCTATAAAAATTTTTCCTTAAGTTTAATGAATTCATAAATATTTAAATAAAAAATGACTGAATTAATCGCTTTTATTTACGTAAACTTGACTCCTATTTTAGGCTAACGATTTTTAGTACATATATCCAACCGTAAAATCACTGCTGTTTCTGTTGTAGTTCATAGAGTTAATTCAATCGATCTCAGTAGATTCACGCGCTGACACTGCTGCCTCAATCGCTACATTTTAGGTTTAATACCAAAACAATTAGGAAAGTATTCGAGCGGCTGCTTCAGATGAATCAATCTAAGCATGGAAACCCTCAAGTGTCAGTAAAATCAACAGTTTTTACCGAATCTTTATTACAAATCTGGATTTTTATAAAGATTACGTAAAGCAAGCAATGTAATATTTATTGATTTTCAGTAGTTTTTCGTAATATTCGACTGGTGCGAGGATAAACGGCAGCATAACTTGGATTGACACATTTTCCAGGCTCGCGCCAAGATGGAAGAAAAGTAAAACTTTGTAAAGGCGGCTGGATGTCACTAGAGTTTTTATCGTTGGAAAGAATTCAGGAAATTGCCCACCAGTACGGCTATTGGGCAGTTTTTCTCGGAATTTTATTAGAAAACCTCGGTATTCCCGTCCCAGGTGAAACCGTAACCATAGTAGGAGGGTTTCTTGCAGGTAGTGACGAGTTAAATTACTGGCTCGTTTTAGGTGATGCGATCGCGGGAGCTGCTATTGGTGGAACTTGCGGCTATTTAATCGGCAGAAAATTCGGTTGGTCGTTCATGTTGCAAGTCGGTCGAATTTTCCGCATCTCAGAAGACCGACTCTTAGAAATGAAAGAGCAGTTTAGTAACAACGCCACCAAAGCCGTATTTTTTGGCAGATTTATTGCTTTATTACGTATTTTTGCTGGTCCACTGGCTGGCGTTGCCCAAATGCCCTACGCCAAATTCTTTATTTATAACTTAGCGGGAGCTGCTGCTTGGGCATCAGTCATGGTGACGCTGGCTTTCTTCGTCGGTAAAATTGTTTCTCTAGAAGAATTAGTTGCTCTCACAGCTAAGTTTGGCATCGTAGCACTAGCGATCGCTTTCGCTGTCATTTTTGTTCCCCTGTGGCTGGAAGCACGTAAAGCGGGAGTCGGAACCAGTGACCAGTGACCAGTGACCAGTGACCAAGTTATCAGCGACCAACTACAAGCACCAAGCACCGCATCGCATCACGCACCACTCAACTACCAACTACCGACTACCAATTACCAATTACCCTTATAGATGGTATTAAGGGGAAAAACCGTGTTTTTCAGTATTGTCATTCCTACATACAATCGCCTGCCAATTTTGGCGAAGTGCTTGCGATCGCTAGAACGCCAAAACCATGACGATGTGGCGATAGAAGGCTATGAGGTAGTTTTAGTCGATGATGGCTCTACAGATGGCACTTTGGCATGGCTAGAGGCAAATGCAGCTGAATTTCCCCACGTGCGATCGCTTCTACAAGACCACCAGGGACCAGCTGCGGCTCGCAATCTGGGAGTAGAACAGGCAAAAGGCGATACGATCGTATTCATCGATAGCGATTTGGTCGTGACTGAGAGTTTTTTGCAGGCGCACGCTCAAGGGTTGCAGCAGGGACGAGAAATGTATGGCAGCGATCGCATTTTCACCTATGGCAGAGTAATTAATACATGTAATTTTGACAATCCTACAGTCGAGCCTTACAAAATTACCGATTTTTCTGCGGCTTATTTTGCCACGGGAAATGTAGCTATTCCTCGCCATTGGCTAGAAAAAGCTGGGTTATTCGACACGCGCTTTCAACTCTACGGTTGGGAAGATTTGGAATTAGGCGTGCGGTTGAAACAGTTGGGATTAAAGTTAGTGAAATGCCCCGATGCAGTCGGCTATCACTGGCATCCAGCCTTTAATTTAGAGCAAATTCCTAATTTAATTGACAAAGAAATTCAACGCGGTCGGATGGGAGTTTTGTTCTACCAAAAGCACCCAACATGGGAAGTGCGGATGATGATCCAAATGACTTGGATACACCGCTTGCTATGGGGGATTCTTTCCCTCGGCGGACAACTCAACGAGCGTACCCTAGCCCCAGTTTTAAGGTGGTTGATTAACCAAGGTAAGCCTCAGTTAGCCGAACAAGTCGCCCGCATTTTTCTCAATTGGTACAACGTCCAAGGCGTTTATGAAGAGTACGCTTTGATGAAACCTAGAACCGAGTAGAGACGTTCTGTTATGGGAGAGAAACCCGTATAGACTTTTCGTAAGTGCCGAAACGTTTTAGTTTGAAACCATATTATACTAGAAAAGTTGTCTACAAATCGCACATCCAGCGTTTTCGGGTGTTTCCTGGGAGACGCAGCTGGGTGGAGGATTAACCCGAATCAGGAGTTAAAGAAGATATGCCAGTCGTTTCATTGGCTCAAATGATGGAGTCTGGGGTTCACTTTGGGCATCAAACCCGTAGGTGGAATCCGAAAATGTCGCAGTACATCTACACTGCTCGTAATGGCGTTCATATCATTGACTTGGTACAGACAGCCCAGTTAATGGATGAAGCTTACAATTACGTCAGACAATCTGCCGAGCAAGGGAAAAAGTTTCTCTTCGTTGGTACGAAGCGTCAAGCAGCAGGGATTGTAGCTCAAGAAGCCTTGCGTTGTGGCGCTAGCTATGTCAACCAGCGATGGTTAGGCGGAATGCTGACTAACTGGACGACGATTAAAACTCGCGCCGAACGATTGAAAGAGTTAGAACGTCGCGAGGAAAGCGGAGCGCTGGATTTACTACCCAAGAAAGAAGCATCGGTACTGCGCCGAGAGCTAGCTAAACTTCAAAAATACCTGGGTGGAATCAAGAACATGCGGAAGGTTCCTGATGTGGTCATAATTGTAGACCAGCGGCGGGAATACAACGCAGTATTAGAATGCCAGAAGCTAGGCATTGAAATTGTATCTATGCTGGATACAAACTGCGATCCCGATCTCGTTGACGTTCCCATTCCTGCTAACGATGATGCCATCCGTTCGATCAAATTGATTGTAGGCAAATTAGCTGACGCAATTTACGAAGGACGACACGGACAATTGGATGCGGAAGAGGATTACGAAGATTACGAGGGTGCAGAAGAAGATTTCGATTATGATGAAAGCGAAAGTGAATACACTGATGCGGTGATTCCTAACGAAGAAGAGGAAGAAGGATAGGTTAATGGTTAATGGTTAATGGTTGATAGTGACAAACAATTAACCGTTGACTAACAAACAATTAACAAATAACAAATAGGAATTGAGGGAAGATGGCGGAAATATCTGCAAAGGCTGTTAAAGAGCTACGCGAGAGAACAAACGCTGGCATGATGGATTGCAAAAAAGCACTCCAAGAGACCGATGGCGATATGGAAAAAGCCATTGAATGGCTGCGGCAGAAAGGACTTGCCTCTGCTGGAAAGAAAGCTGGACGTGTAGCAGCAGAAGGACTAGTAGATAGTTACATCCATACTGGCGGGCGAATTGGCGTGCTAGTGGAAGTGAACTGCGAAACTGACTTCGTAGCGCGCAACCAAGCATTTAGTGAATTAGTGCGAAATATTGCCATGCAAATCGCTGCTTGTCCTAACGTAGAGTACGTTAGAGTCAGCGATATTCCCCCTGAAGTTGTCGCAAAGGAAAAGGCAATTGAAATGGGGAAAGACGATCTAGCAGGAAAACCAGAGAACATTCGCGAAAAGATCGTTGTTGGGCGCATTGACAAGCGCTTGAAAGAGATGTCTTTAGTGGATCAAGCGTATATCAAGGATCAAAACAAATCAGTAGAAGATTTGGTTAAAGAAGCGATCGCCCAGTTAGGCGAAAATATCCAAATCCGTCGCTTCTCCCGCTACGTCTTAGGTGAAGGCATCGAAAAGTCATCCGAAGAATAGAGCCAAATCATCGAGCTATTGATTAGCTCCCTTCAATTTACCAGACGGGTTAAAATGGTGCGACGCACCTACCCGTCCTTTTTTTTAGGGAGCAAGAAAATTCAAAAGTCAAAATTCAAAAGTCAAAATTAATTCTGAATTCTCTCCGCGCACCACGTACCACTGATAACTGATAACTGACAACTGAAAAGATGGCAAGAGCAATCGAACAAATTGAGCGAGACATGCAAGCTTTGGAAAAATCGGCAAATAAGTTATTTGCAGAACTCAACAGCGCCTACACGAGTTATTGTCAAGCTTTAGGACAAGCTACACGCCAGCAGCTGATCTTAGCAAGTTATCAAGTCTGCACTCAGGCGTATCCCAAGCAATTTTTGAGTCTGTCGATGAATCAAAGACAGCAATTGCAGCGATCGCTTCGTCAGTTAGGGCAAACAGCAGCCGAACGATTGCTAGAACTGTTGAACAACCCAATGGAAATGGCGCGGGAGTTAGCATATAGTATTCAGCTAGATAGAGAAAGTGCGATCGCTGAAATAGAACAGGACTCGATCGAGGAACAGGAACAGATAATTCCGAATTCCGAATTCCGAATTCCGAATTCCGAATTTCATACTGCGCCTTCTAACCCTTTAGAACTAGTACAATGGCAGCAAATTTTAGAACGAGCGATCGCCCAAGTCCTCAAAACCTTATCCTTGGATGCGAATCAATTACTGCAAAAATCTGGCATTCTACCTCAAAAACTACCTGCTCCTTTACTAGAAGCTGCTACCGCAGTCTCGGAAGCTACGGGCGAAATGACAGCAGGACCACCCAATGTCATGAATTTATTAATTGAAACTGAAAATCCGCAGGATTTGCAAGAAGGTGGCGTGACGCAGTTAATTGCAATTCAGTTGCGGTTGTCAGAAGTTGAGTTTGCAGATACCAATGTCAGGACTGCACGCAACCAAGTACGGCAACTAGAATCAAATTTAGTTTCTTTAGGGCGAGAATATCAGAAGAGGCAGCGGGAGCGAACGATCGCTGAAGCAGAAGCTGCATGGCGTGCGAGTTGGTTTGATGAATAGTAAGCGATCGGTTAACAACCTTCACTAGATACAAATGACCAACGACAAATGACCAATGACTAATGACGATATAGACTGGTTGCGATTGCAGAAAGCCTTAGCTGTGGAGGCAGAGAAAGGCTTTGTAGACTTGGTAGGGAAACAATACCGCTTCAGCGAGTTTCTCTGTTTGAGTTTTGGCAAACCTCCTGTCACTTTATCTGTAGAAGAAAGACGTAGATGGCAGGAAATGGCAATGCAATTTGCCGAATACCATCAGATGACGCAGGAAGAGAGACAAAGCGTAGTTGCAGCAGCACGTAGATGCTTGCACCTTTCTCAGCAAGTATCAGAACAGCAGCATTTCTATGAGTTAGGTGACGAATTAAGTCAAAAGTCCAAAGTTAAAAGTCAAAACATGACTCCCGACTCCCGTACGGGCGGGTTTCTAAACCCGCCCCTACCGACTCCCGACTCCCCCGTCGTTCAACCCAAAACATCAACGCTCGTTTCTACTAAATCTTCAGAGATAAATCAACGTCTTGCACCCAGTTTAGAGCAGCCCTTGACTAGGTTGCCGGAGATTGGTGCGAGAAGAGGTGAGTTTTTAGCCAAGTTGGGGCTGTATACAGTTAGGGATGTGTTACTTTACTATCCCCGCGATCATATTAACTACGCACGACAGGTTAAGATTTGCAATTTAGAGGCGGGAGAAAAAGCAACGCTAGTAGGAACGGTAAAAAAGTGCCAGTGTTTTACCAGTCCCCGTAATGCTAAATTATCCATTCTGGAAATTGTCCTGAAAGATAATACGGGTCAAATTCGCCTCAACTACTTTTTCGCTGGCGGACGTTATTCTCATCGCGGTTGGCAAGAACAACAAAAGCGCAAATATCCACCTGGCGCAGTCATCGCAGCGTCGGGATTGGTGAAAGAGAGCAAATACGGTCTGACGCTGGACAAACCAGCTCTGGAGGTGCTGGCACACCCAGGAGATACAATTGATTCATTAACTGTGGGTCGAGTTGTACCAATTTACCCCTTGACGGAAGGTGTCGGGGCAGATATGGTGCGCAAGGCTGTCACTACCGCACTTCCATCCCTAGTTCATCTCAAAGATCCGCTACCAAAAGCTTTACGCGATTATTACGGATTTGTTGAGGTAAGGGAAGCGATCGCTAATATCCATTTTCCGGCTGATACTGACGCTTTAGAACTTGCCCGTCGTCGGCTGGTATTTGACGAGTTTTTCTATTTACAACTAGGTTTGCTGCAACGCCAATATAAAGCACGGCAAATTGCTAATAGTGCCGTTCTCTCGCCAAGCGGTCAATTGGTGGAAAAGTTTTATCAACTTTTACCTTTTAAACTCACGGGCGCACAACAACGAGTTATCAACGACATTCTCAACGATTTAAAAAAATCCGTGCCGATGAATCGCCTAGTTCAAGGGGATGTCGGTTCGGGGAAAACGGTTGTTGCAGTGGTAGCAATTCTCGCCGCGATTCAATCAGGCTACCAGGGGGCGTTGATGGCTCCCACAGAAGTATTGGCAGAACAGCATTATCGTAAGTTAGTTGGTTGGTTTAACTTACTGCATTTACCCGTAGAATTGCTGACGGGTTCGACTCCAGCGGCGAAACGAAGGCAAATTCACGCCCAATTAGAAACAGGAGAGTTACCCCTATTAGTGGGGACTCATGCCTTAATTCAAGATAAAGTCATTTTTCAACGTTTAGGATTAGTTGTAATTGACGAACAACACCGATTTGGTGTCGGACAACGGGCGCGTTTGCAACAAAAGGGCGAGTCTCCCCACGTTTTGACGATGACAGCTACGCCAATTCCCCGCACGCTAGCCTTAACTTTACACGGGGATTTGGATGTGAGCCAAATTGATGAATTGCCCCCAGGTAGACAGAAGATTCATACAACAGTTTTATCTAGTAAAGAGCGATCGCACGCTTATGAATTAATTCTGCGTGAAGTTGCTCAAGGCAGACAAGCTTACATTGTCTTGCCCTTAGTGGAAGAATCGGAAAAGCTGGACTTAAAAGCAGCAGTCGATGAATATCAAAAGTTGCAAGAAAGCATTTTTCCCCAGTTTCAAGTCGGATTGCTCCACGGTCGCATGTCGTCAGCTGATAAAGACGAGGCGATTAATTTATTTCGCGACAACCAAACGCAAATTCTCGTCTCTACAACTGTAATTGAAGTTGGTGTAGACGTTCCCAACGCTACGGTAATGCTAATTGAAAATGCCGAACGATTTGGTTTATCTCAATTGCACCAGTTGCGGGGACGTGTCGGACGTGGTGCGGCACAATCTTTTTGTTTGTTAATGGGTAATCCTAAGAATGAAACTGCCCGTCAGCGCTTAAAAGTATTAGAAGAATCTCAAGATGGATTTTTTATTGCTGAAGCAGATATGAAATTTCGCGGTCCTGGGGAAGTTTTAGGAATGCGTCAAGCTGGACTACCAGATTTTACTTTGGCAAGTTTAATCGACGACCAGGCAGTTTTAGAAATTGCGCGAGAAGCCGCTGAGAAGGTGATGGAAAAAGATCCAACTTTGCAACGTTGGACTTTAATGCAAGCAGAATTAACCTATAGATATCAAAAATTGATGGGTGGGACAATTTTAACGTGATTGACCATGACCGTTTCTTCAAATTGGACAGCGAAGGTTCAGGTATTTCGCTCGTTTATCGGAAAAATTTGCCCTTCCTGTATATCCTATCGCGATCTTGTCCTTCGATTCACCTCGCACGTTACAGCCAAATACATATCAGATAGCATTTCCTGAAAAGCTAGTTTTGGAGTTTAACTTTGTTGGAGCTGTTGAGCCTGAATTACAAGAGCGCGTTCGCCAGTTATCCTTAACTCAGTTAGAGAATTTGGCTGAAGCTCTATTGGAGTTTTCTAATCCAGAAGATTTAGTCAACTGGTTAAACAATTCAGCAAACTAAGAATTTAGACATATTCTCGCCTACTGCTACACAATTGATGTTTTTTTCGATTTTTACTAGTTGCAGTAGGTTATACAACAAGTCTTCGCAAAAATTGTTAGATTAGTCAATACTAAGATTTTGCGTAATTCAATTTTATCTTTGTCACTATAAATTCTAAATAATACTCTTTGCAAAATTGCTGGTAACTTACAAATATGTAGGTTCGTTTAGATTTGATGTCAAAAGGCTTTGATCCCTAATAGATTAGAAAAGAAAATACTAAATTTACTTTTTGATATAAATTGACTCGATCGCAGTAGCAATCACTAGAGAGGAAAATAGCTATGGTAACGGCGGTAACAGAAACGACCTCCCCAGCAGCAAAAGAGCGATCGCTCGTTCTCTGGTTTGAAGAGGTAGGAATTCACGATCTGGCTTTGGTAGGGGGTAAAAATGCCTCTTTAGGGGAAATGATCCAACAACTCACACCCCAAGGCATTAACGTCCCTAACGGCTTTGCAATTACTGCCTATGCGTATCGCTATTACATTCAGCAAACTGGTTTAGATACCAAATTGCGATCGCTGTTTGCCGATTTGGATGTGGAAGATCTAAATAACTTGCGCCAACGTGGTAAACAAGCCAGATCTATGCTGCGGTACACACCTTTCCCGAAAGACTTAAAAGAGGCGATCGCTACTGCCTACGAAAAGTTATGCGAAAATTACGGGATTGACACTGATGTTGCCGTTCGTTCTAGCGCCACAGCCGAAGACTTACCAGATGCTAGTTTTGCCGGACAGCAAGAATCCTACCTTAACATTAACGGCGCTGAAGGCGTATTAGTTGCCTGTCATCGCTGCTTTGCTTCCCTATTTACCGATCGCGCCATCTCCTATCGTCACAGCCGAGGTTTTGACCATTTCAGCGTTGCCCTCTCAATTGGCATACAAAAAATGGTACGTTCTGACTTGGCGGCTTCTGGGGTGATGTTCTCTATCGATACGGAGACAGGATTTAAAAATGCAGCCTTGATTACAGCCGCCTATGGTTTGGGCGAAAATATCGTCCAAGGGGCAATTAACCCCGATGAATACTACGTCTTCAAACCTACACTGAAAGCAGGATTTCGCCCGATTTTAGGTAAAAGATTGGGTTCTAAAGAATTCAAAATGGTCTACGATACAGGCGGATCGAAAGTTACCAGAAACGTTCCTGTCGTACCTAGCGATCGCGGCAAATATGCCCTCAACGATGACGAGATATTGCAATTAGCGCGTTGGGCTTGCATTATTGAAGATCATTACTCTAAAGTGCGCGGTACTTATACCCCGATGGATATTGAGTGGGCAAAAGACGGCGTAACAGAAGAACTATTTATCGTCCAAGCCCGCCCCGAAACCGTACAATCGCAAAAAAGTCTCAACGTTTTACGGAGTTATCACTTAGTCGGGGCTAACGGCGATGCACCTATAATTACAGGTCGCAGTGTCGGCGAGGCGATCGGTCAGGGGAAAGTTAAAGTCATTACAGACGTGCATAGACTCGACCATTTCCAAACTGGGGATGTGTTAGTTACTGATAAAACAGACCCTGACTGGGAACCTATTTTAAAAAAAGCCAGCGCGATCGTGACAAATCAAGGTGGTAGAACTTGTCACGCCGCAATTATCGCTAGAGAAATTGGGATTCCGGCGATCGTCGGTTGTGGCGATGCTACTAGCGTGTTGCATTCTGGGCAAGAAGTTACGGTTTCCTGTGCTGAAGGCGATGAGGGAAAGGTTTACCAAGGATTATTACCTTTTGAAGTTCGAGAAGTTCCCTTAGATAACCTGCCTCGCACTCGTACCAAAATTATGATGAACGTAGGCAATCCTGCGGAAGCTTTCAGCCTCTCGGCAATTCCTAATGATGGTGTGGGATTGGCACGGCTAGAGTTTATTATTGCCAACTATATCAAAATTCATCCCTTGGCACTGCTGCATTTCGATCGCTTAGAGGACGAAGCGGAAAAAGCCAAAATTGCTGAAATGACGGCATTCTTTGCAGAGAAGCCCCAGTATTTTATCGAGAAACTAGCCCAAGGTGCAGCGACGCTGGCAGCTGCTTTTTACCCTAATCCAGTTGTCGTGCGGATGAGTGATTTTAAATCGAACGAATATGCCAACTTACTCGGTGGAAAGCAGTTTGAACCCAAGGAAGAAAACCCGATGCTAGGGTGGCGGGGGGCGGCGCGTTACTACGATCCGCGTTACCGCGATGCTTTTGCTTTGGAGTGTCATGCCATCAAGCAGGTACGAAAAGAGATGGGGTTAACCAATTTAATTCCGATGATTCCTTTTTGCCGCACTCCCGAAGAAGGGCGTAAAGTCTTGGCAGAAATGGCAAAGCACGGTTTAGAACGAGGTAAAGACGGGCTAGAAATTTACGTCATGTGCGAGTTGCCCAACAACGTTTTGATGGCGGAGGAATTCAGCGAAGTCTTTGATGGGTTTTCGATTGGTTCTAACGATTTAACTCAGCTGACAATTGGATTAGACCGAGATTCAGCTTTAGTGGCGGGTTTGTTTGACGAACGCACCCCAGGAGTTAAGCGATTAGTGCAAATGGCGATCGCTACTGCTAAAGCTAAAGGTCGTAAAATTGGGATCTGCGGTCAAGCCCCCAGCGATTACCCAGAATTCGCTCAGTTTTTAGTAGAACAGGGAATAGATTCTATGAGCCTCAACCCCGATTCGGTACTAAAAACTCTGTTGATGGTAGCAGAAGTAGAAGAGAAGTTGGGTCGCGGGTGCTAAGAGTTTGTGGGGTGGGTTATACCCGCCCTATTTTTTGAGATCTTGCCCTTGGCGATTAAAATCGCTGTTACACATGCAAAACCTGCTTATTCTGCGCGAATACAGGTTCAACCCTTAACTTTCCATGAGTCAGCGCGGGCTAGTTTGCCGTAGGCAAACTGCTTTACATCTATGTTTATTTAGCCGCGAATTCTATTCGCTGGGGCTTAGTGCTGTACTAATTATTTTTATGGATCTCAAATATAGGTAAAATTTACGTATTTCTACGATAGAGACTGTATTAATTCGCTAACTCATAAGTAAAACGCATAGTAGCCAGCAATCGTCCTCAATCGTAGGTAGATCGCTTAGCAAACATCTCCAAACACCGTAGATCGATCGAGTTAATGCTTGCAGATCGGCAATTTTACTGTAATTTAACTTCAGTAGAATTGCCCTTGGTCGATCTGAAAAATACATATTAACTTGATTTTGTGATGGTTATATAAATTTAACTTAAACCAAGCGCGATCGCTCTGAGTTTCACGGTCGAGATATTTCACTCTATTTCCTTAAGTGTCTAGACATATGCGATCGCATTTTTCAAGTTTCTTCTATCCCCCAACTCAAATTCAACTAGCAGCAACCTCTGTCTTGCTCGCACTCACTAAAGATATACAGTAGATCATGCGTAAGTTTCAAGCTCAGCAAATTGCACTAGCAGCTAGTGTTGTTCTTAGTATTACTATCGGTAGCTGTCATACAACGACTGCAAATAATGAAGGGAAATCTGACAATCTGTCGGCTCAAAAGCCAAGCCAAGATTTTCTCATTAGTCAGCAAGTGACTTCTGGCATTCTAGCTCAAGACCCCAAATCGCGAGACAAATGGTTGTGGCCCTTCTCCTCTACTTCAATTTGGAATATGCCAATTGGAGCTACTGCAACATATGTACCAGCAAATCTTCCAAAAGCAGGCTTTTTTGGTGCAGATCGGGAGTACTTCTACAAGCTCAAAGCTGGCGATCCGATGCGACAAGTTGTATCACCGGGAAGTTTCGGTCCTGGACGCTGTACGGGTAAGCAATCAATGGGTCTTTCTCTCCCAGTCCCCGACAATTTAATCGTTCCAGACGCAACCAGTCAACCATACTCTACCCCTAATAATGCCGCAGCCTTTTTGATGCCAGATGGAAGAACGATCGAGCAACTCGAACCCCTGGCTCGTTGTACCGCAGGTGGCAACATCCACGGCTGGCGTAACCCGTGGGGGGGTGTTGACATTTACGGCGACGGGATTAAAGGTACTCACTTCGGTTCTGGGATGTCGGCGATCGGTGGTTCTATTCGCCGAGGCGAACTAACAGGTGACGAACCAATTCGCCACGCGATCAAAATCTTGGTTTGGGGCAAAAAATATCTTCATTATTCTAAATCTATGCCCGGTTATCGCTGGCCCGCCGACCGCGCCGACCGATATGCCGAGAGTGAATATAAGGGGACTAATTCTAAACTCGTACAAGGTAGTTTATTGGCAATCCCGCCTCACGTAAAGATAGACAGTTTAGGGTTAAAGACTCCTGCAGGGCAGAAAATTTTCAAGGCATTACAAAATTATGGTGCATACATAGTCGATGATGCTTATTGGGACGCTTACTATCTTGCTGTAGAACAAGGAGTTCCAGAGGAATTTCGCAATCGCTACGGCTATAGTTTTGAAGGTCGGAGTGGTGCTTTTTATGACGACATGATAAAGCTAATTTCAGCACTACACATCATTGACAATAACAGACCTGATAACATCGGTGGTGGTGGTAGATTGAGAGCGCCGCTCGCACCACCAATCGAGAATTAATTGAGGAGAGCGGGCAATGCCCGCTCTCCTCACTGAAAAGTCCTTACTTACGTGCAAAATCAGGTGAATATACGGAATATTTCCATTCATAATCCAAAAAAGGATATTAGCCAGAAAATTTCTAGATATCTACCCCAAATAAGGTAGCTATACAGACAAATTCGGTATCTGTCGTGGATATTGGCAATATACAGAAAAATTCTTGATATTCCGATCGAAATGTCTGTCATCCTTTCTCTAGCTGAATCGCCGAATGTAATATACGGACAGTTTCCGTATGATAAATAGTTAGATGGACACCTTCGGCAGTAGGAGGATATATGGATTACATTATTCGCAATGAAAAAAGCGAAGACTATAGAATCGTAGAAGAATTAACAAGAAAGGCATTCTGGAATATCTATGTTCCTGGCTGTAATGAGCATTATCTAGTTCATGTAATGAGGAAACATAAAGACTTCATTCCCGAATTGGATTATGTGATTGAAAAAGATAAAAAAATAATCGGCAATATTATGTATACAAAAGCGAAATTAGTAAGTGGAAACGGAAGAGAGAAACCTATTTTGACGTTTGGCCCCGTCAGTATTCTTCCTGAGTATCAAAGAAAAGGCTTTGGGAAAAAGCTTATAGAACATTCATTTATAAGGGCAAAAGAACTAAAATATGAAGCGGTAGTAATTTTTGGAGATCCAAATAATTATGTAAACTTAGGGTTTAAGAGTAGTAGTAGATTCGATATATCGCTGGAAAACGAAATATATCCAAGCGCAATGTTGGCAAAAGAACTAATCGAAGAATCACTAAAAGGCGAAAAATGGATTTATCAAGATAGCAATGTTTATAAAATCGATGAAAAAAAAGCAGAGGAATTCGACCTAGAGTTTGAGAAGGTGGAAAAGAAAAGACAAGGAAGTCAAGAGGTATTTTATATACTTAGTAATTCAAGAATTAGTAAAAATTCCATCTAACAATCTCCTTGCACACCGACCGTACAGAGTTTCTGCGTTGAGTTCGAGAGGTTGCTAGCGGCGGGTGAACGCAATCGTTATGCCGCTTCGGTGTTTGGGAAAGAGAGGATGAATCAGAAGCGATTTTTACAGTCGAGCTATCATCTGAATCAAAGCCAAAGATTTAGAAACCGAGTATGTCAAATCTTGAGCAAATCGAAGCCGCTATCCTTACACTTCCATCAGACGAGTTTCAGCGGCTCAGACAGTGGTTCTTTGACATAGATTACCAGCGTTGGGATAAGCAACGTTCTGGATTGGAACACATGCAGAATATGACAAGTTGATTGGCAAGTTATAGCAC
>NZ_PYCI01000098.1:0-24989 GCF_003015105.1 Chroococcidiopsis sp. CCALA 051
CCCCTGTCCCCCTTCCCCGACTCCCGACTCCCAACTCCCTCTCATAAACCGCAAATAACTAAAACTCTCTAGCAAAGGATCTAATTTTTGTTCCCATAAGTCAGCAATTAACTTGGCAGTGATGGGTGCGAGGAGGATGCCGTTGCGATAGTGACCAGTGGCTAAGGTAAGATTCGAGCAAGGGCTGTTTCCTAAAATGGGTAGCTCATCAGGAGTCGCAGGACGAAAACCCCACCAAAATTCGCGAATTGGATAATCTTGTAACTGGGGATAGATCCGAATGGCTCGTTGCAGTAAAGCTTGAATTCCCGCTGGAGTATTGTAAGGGGTAAATCCTACATCTTCACTGGTAGCACCAATAATAATGCGGCGTTCGCGGCGCGGTACGATGTAGACATCTGGGGCATACAAAACCTGCTGGAGCATCGCATCAGCGCGATCGCTATCTGGTATTTGTACCGATAACATTTGCCCTTTTTTCGGGCGCACGGGTAAGGGTAACAACTCTGACGACCAAGCACCAGATGCCAGGATATAGCGATCGGCTGAGAAGTTGCCACTGGCAGTCTGAACGCCAATAACTCGCCCTTGATGCTGTAAAATGCCTTCAACAGCAATTCCATCGTGCAAATCTACGCCCAAAGATTCTGCTGCCGACCATAAAGCCAAACTCAAAGCCCGATTATCGACTTGAGCATCTTCGGGATACCACCAACCGCCCTCAACTGCTTCGCTCAATCCTGGTTGATAGAGGTGGATTGCCTCTTTATCGAGATAGTAAGCGGGGGAAGAATTATTTTCTTGTAGGGGCGCACAGCCGCGCGCCCCTACATCTTCATAAACAGGCGCGAGAATGCCGCAAGCCCAGTAACCTGTTGGCTTACCGCTAATTTCTTCTAGCTTGCGCGTCCATTCGGGGTAGAGCGATCGCGATCGCCAACACAGATCTAACATTGCCCCTGGGGGAATTTGCTCGGCTTGAGGCGCTAGCATTCCCGCCGCTGCATGACTTGCCGCAGCATGAAAATCGCGACAGAGTAAAGTGACAGATGCACCGCGCAATCTTAACTCAACGGCGATCGCCAAACCAACGACCCCGCCACCAATAATTAAAATGTCATTTGTCATTTGTCATTTGTCATTTGTGAGTTAGGCAAGAGGCGAGAAATTGAGCGATCGCTTTTACCTGCAATGCTTCGCCAGCCATTCTGTATATATCTCGAGTTCTCATAAACAGCTTCCCTCCGCTGGTATTACCCAGTCTCAGGTTCTAAGGGACTATCTCAGCCTGGTTCCCCAGACACCCCTAGCTATGGTTGACTATCCTAGCACGCGGATAAGAGGAAAATGTGCGCAGCTTCTCATGTTATCCCTATTGTCATAGTAGTTTGCTACATAAAACATCGACCGAAAAAGCGATGTATCTTCATCTCCATCAATAAACCCCTCAGCTTTCACTTTCTATAATTCCGAATTCCGAATTCCGAATTCCGAATTCCACACAATTTCCGTACCTTGTCCCCAGAAGCCGTCAAATTTTGTTACCTTTACATCACCTAAAACTTTTGTCTGGCACGCTAACCTTAGGTTGCGCGTGGGAGAATGGGGAGGAAGGGAGCGACGGGTTTTATCTTGCCAATTTGGTTCGGAAACTTCGCCTTCGACTAACACCGCACAAGTACCGCAACTGCCAATACCGTGACAATTGATAACTTTAGCGCCACCGTTGTACAACTCAATGTCATGCTTAAGCAAGACTTGTCGTAAGTTAGCGCCGCGATCGCATTCAATTGTTTTACCTTGAGCAATTACCTTTACCATATCCATGTTAGCTAGCGACTCCACCATCTAGTTCTACCTAAAATCAGAATATCGCTTTCTAGAGTTCGAGCTTTCCTGTGTTTGTTCTTGCCCTATGACCGAAGCATTACCCCTCGCCTCCAACCCAAACCAGATCTGGATTTACGATACAACCCTACGCGACGGTACGCAGCGTGAAGGCTTGTCTGTATCCTTAGAGGATAAATTACGCATTGCCCGCCAACTCGACCAATTGGGCGTTCCCTTTATTGAAGGTGGATGGCCTGGGGCAAATCCTAGAGACGTACAATTTTTCTGGCAGTTGAAGGAAGAGCCCCTCAAACAAGCCGAAGTCGTTGCTTTTTGTTCTACCCGTCGCCCCCATGTCAGTGCGGCTGAAGATTCACTCCTGCAAGCGATTCTGGCTGCTGGAACTCGTTGGGTGACAATTTTTGGTAAATCTTGGGATCTCCACGTTACAGAAGGGCTAAAATGCAGCCTGGAAGAAAATTTAGAGATGATTCGCGATACAGTTGCCTACCTTCGCAGCCAAGGGCGACGAGTCATTTACGATGCCGAACACTGGTTTGATGGCTATAAACACAATCGCGACTATGCCTTAAAAACGCTAGCAGCCGCGATCGCTTCTGGCGCAGAATGGCTCGTCCTGTGCGACACCAACGGCGGGACTCTCCCGCATGAAATTAGTTCTATTGTTCGCGACGTAGCCTCATTTATTTCTGTAGGGGCGCACAGCTGTGCGCCCCTACCCATTCCCCAAATAGGAATCCATACCCACAACGATTCCGATACAGCTGTCGCCAATGCGATCGCTGCTGTGATGGAAGGGGCGAAGATGGTACAGGGGACGATCAACGGCTACGGCGAACGCTGCGGTAATGCTAACCTCTGTTCTCTCATCCCTAACTTACAGCTCAAACTCGGATACCAATGCCTTGCTGACGCACAAATGCCTCAACTAACTGAAGTCAGTCGTTTTGTCAGCGAAGTTGTCAACCTTGCCCCTGACGAACACGCACCTTTTGTAGGGCGTTCTGCCTTTGCCCATAAGGGGGGTATCCATGTCTCGGCTGTAGAACGCAATCCCCTTACCTACGAACATATTCAACCAGAACAAATTGGCAATCGCCGCCGCATCGTGATTTCTGACCAAGCAGGAATTAGCAATGTCGTCGCTAAAGCCCGTACTTTTGGGATTGAATTAGATAAACATAACCCTACAGCACGGCAAATTCTGCAACGATTGAAAGAATTAGAAAGTGAAGGCTATCAATTTGAAGCTGCTGAAGCCAGTTTCGATCTCCTCATGCGCGAGGCTTTGGGTAAACGACAGCAATTTTTTGAAATTAAAGGCTTTCAAGTTCACTGCGATTTAGTCGAAGGGCGAACGAATACTAATGCCCTCGCTACTGTTAAACTAACTGTCAACGGTCAAGACATTCTCGAAGCCGCCGAGGGAAATGGTCCTGTAGCAGCATTAGACAGGGCGTTGAGAAAAGCTTTAGTTAACTTTTATCCACAAATTGCTCAGTTTGAATTGAGCGATTACAAAGTCAGAATTTTAGACGGACACAGCGGTACGGCAGCAAAAACTCGCGTTTTAGTAGAATCAAAAAACGGTCATCAGCGTTGGACGACCGTTGGTGTTTCTCCTAATATTTTAGAAGCTTCTTATCAGGCAGTTGTAGAAGGATTGGAATACGGATTAATGTTGCATATGATGGCAGAAATAGTATTAAGTACCTCTAGCTAGGCTAAAATTAGCTATTATTCGTCACCCCATTCAATTTCATTTTTTAGTGCCTGTAATGGTGTTAGAAGCATGTCGGCTATGTCCGTTCTTCCTCTAGATTTGTAGATATCTATAGCTTTTTGAAAATCTGCCACTGCCCCCTGTTTATCTTCTATTCCAGTTCTAGCATGAGCGCGGTAAATATAAGCTTCTGCAAACTCAGGATTGAGATTAATGGCTTGAGTAAGATCGTCAAATGCTTCTTTGTATTGACCTTTTCTACCTCGATCGATCCCTTGTTGATAAAATTCGTTGGCTTTCACTATATCTTTTAATTCTATTTTTAGAACGTTACATCTGAACTTCTTCAACAAGTTAGAATAACTAGAGGTTTTTCTCCCATTCAGCCTCTCTTCTTATATGCTGAACCATATCGAGAACGATATTATATCTTTGTGTATCTCCCCTATCCTTATATATATTCAAAGCCTTATTGAGGTCTTCAAAACCTCCCTGTTCATCTTCTGTTAAATATCGAACGGTAGCACGAGAAACATAAGCCTCTGCAAAATCAGGATTGAGATTAATTGCTTGAGTATAATTAGAAATTGCTTCCTTATAAAATCCTTTACGACCTAATTCAATTCCCTGATGATAAAGTTCGTTGGCTTTCATTGCAATTCTTAATTTCTTCTCGTCATTACGCTTTTTGCATAGAGGGTCAAGGCTAACTATCTTGCCATCTGAACCAATTATAAAGCAACCTGGATACTCTTGAGCTGTTGATACATTTTGAAGAAAAGATAGAATCGACATTGTAGTAGAAAAAACAGTAACAACCAAATATAAAAACTTAATCATTATTTGTATCACCTATATATAAAATTTACATTACTATTTTTGCTTTTATCTATCAAAGCATAATCAATTTTATAAAATTACTGTAATTCTACCTAATTTAGCTAGCAAGTGCGAGTAAATGTTTTCAGCAAAATTACACTTATAGTATTGAGAAAAATAGAGTTAAGTTTATTTTGTATTCTTGTTTTGCTGCTCTATATTTGAGCGTTTATCTTTGTCAGTCTATGAAGATATCTACACTTTGCACTAGCTACTATCAGACTAGGTATTCCAATTCCAGAAAATACCGAAAAATTTGAATCACCCCAAAGGAGAGACAAGACAAATGGTAAATTAGTAAACGTAGTACCAGATGGTGTGCTTCCACTTGTAATTCAAAACCTTCCTTTGGGTTCACCTTTAACATATGACAAGAGCGTGTTTTATGAAGTTAAAGCATTAAGTGGAGGTCTACTACCCCTAGTTATGATGATTACTAAATTCTAGGTTTTCTTGATGCTCTTAGTAGGAGTGATGTAGCAGATGCAGGAAGAATACCAGCAATGATTTTTCTTACTACCGCAGATGTAAGGGAGATTAGCACAAAAACAAGGTTTGAGGCTTCTACGAAACGTGTTGGTGTCTGGCACTCTATAGGCTGTGAAGTTCCAGGTAGTTTCAATAACCTCCAGCTTGGTCAAGCTTCGCTGAGAAATCCTGAAGTTTATATTCTCAATCTAACGCTTCCAGAATCAATAGTTCCTGGAATGCCTGGAAGACTTTTCTTGAATCCATCAAATTCAGATCCAGATTAATTAATAGACTAGAGATTATCTGAGCTATATCTCAATCCAAGCATAGGGCTTAGTGTTATCATTGCCCTATGCTTTATTTATAGCCTTTTTCAATTCGATGAAATACAAGATCTGTAGGGGCGCACAGCTGTGCGCCCCTACGAATGTATCGCATCATAACGAGAATCGCTATATATTCATCCAAATTAATGCTTTTACCTCGTTATTACAATCAGACAAAAATATGGTTCTAGAACAGAAAAGAGGGATTGAATCTATTGACTTAAATCAAACTTTTGTTTTTGTTAAAGCCCCAATAGAATCTGTCGCATCAGCCTTTGTTCGAGTAAGACAAGCGAATAGATGGGAACAGGATGTGTACGATCGCGAAATAGTAACTACAGGTCAAGGCTTTATTGTATTTCAATTTAGAGAACAAACTTGGACATCAATTTATAACTTCGGTTTTGTACCAGGTTGTACTCCACTCGAAAAAAAAGATGCTCAAACTCTTTCTAGTCTGCTGCAAACTCGCACAGTTTACTATAGAGTGAGCGATACGGGTGGCTATATTGGGTATGAATTATATGAAAACGGCAACTTTATAGAAATGTTAGACTTTGAAGAAGATATTTCTTTTTACTTCCAATCTCAAAATCGTCAGCTTCGACGCGAAGACATGGGAAGTGTATACGGATTTATTTATGATTTTATGGTCGAGCAAGATATTTATATCCCAGCTATACGTCGAGTTGAGAATCAGCAAGGTTACGTGCGACTGCTGGGTCCTGAATTAGAAAATTTAGAACGCAGTGACTTTGAACGAATAGACTACCTCACGCTAGGATAAAGACATGCTAGAGGCGCACAATTATAAAGGCGCACGGCTGTGCGCCCCTACAATAGAAAAATTAATGGACAGACTCAATAGGTAATTCTGCACCCGCAGGAGAACGTAAATCTTCTACCATTTCTTGTACGGCGATTGGCGGTGGTGGAGTCAGGCGTGAAACCACCAGCGTGACGATGAAGTTAATTATCATCCCCACCGTACCAATTCCTTCAGGAGAAATCCCAAATAACCAAGGTTGCATTCCGTAGAATTTTACCCCGACGATGTAGAATAGGGTGAAGATTAGACCGACTACGATACCTGCGATCGCCCCTTCTCGATTCGTTCGTTTGTCAAAAATCCCGAGAACAATGGCAGGGAAAAAGCTAGCAGCAGCTAACCCAAACGCAAACGCTACCACTTGCGCCACAAAACCCGGCGGATTAATCCCAAAATATCCCGCCAGCACCACGGCTAACCCGACCATAATCCGACCGACAAACACCCTTTGGGTTTCCGAAGCGTTGGGATTAATGATGCGGTAGTAAATATCGTGCGCCACAGAACTAGAAATCACCAACAGCAAACCACTAGCCGTAGATAAAGCTGCGGCTAATCCCCCAGCAGCGACCAGTCCGATGACCCAAGGGGCTAACCTAGCCACTTCTGGCGTAGATAAGACAATAATATCGGGGTCAATCGTGATTTCGCTTGTATTTTTATCTGGTGTTAGCTCAATTCGTCCGTCATTGTTCTTGTCGTCAAAGGTTAATAACTTGGTTTTTTCCCATTTATTTGCCCAGTCTAACTGTCGCACTTCGGTAATTGGCTGGTTGTGCAAAGTGCTAATTAAGTTGTAACGGGCGAAAGTTGCCAAGGCGGGAGCGCTGGTATAAAGTAGGGCGATAAATAACAACGCCCAACCAGCCGAATAACGTGCTGCCCTGACATTAGGAACCGTGTAGAATCTAACGATAACGTGGGGTAGTCCTGCCGTTCCCACCATCAAGGCGAGGGTAGTGAACAGCACGTCCAACTGAGATCTGTTAGCAAATGGTTGCGAGTACTCTTTAAAACCCAAATCCAACTGAATTTGATTCAGCTTGCCCACAATATCGCTAAAAGTAAAGGCGAGTTGCGGAATTGGATTGCCAGTGAGAATATAAGCGATCGCCGCTGCGGGAATCAAATAAGCCACAATTAATACACCATACTGGGCTACTTGCGTCCAGGTGATGCCTTTCATTCCGCCCAAAACTGAGAAGAACGCCACCACCACCATCCCGATAATCACGCCCGTGCTGATATCGACTTGGAGAAAGCGGCTGAAGACAATTCCGACACCCCGCATCTGTCCGGCGACATAAGTTAAAGAGACAAATAAAGCAGCAACAACCGCGACTAACCTAGCCGCATTAGAATAATAGCGATCGCCGACAAAATCCGGCACGGTATACTTGCCAAACTTGCGCAGATATGGAGCAAGTAGGAGTGCCAGCAACACGTAACCGCCAGTCCAACCCATTAAGTAAATCGAGCCATCGTAGCCCAGAGTCGAAATTAACCCCGCCATCGAGATAAAAGAAGCCGCCGACATCCAATCTGCCGCAGTTGCAGCACCGTTTGCAATCTGAGGGACATTTTGCCCAGCGACGTAAAAGCCGGAACTATCTTTGACGCGCGATCGCCAACCGATGTAAAGATACAGTAGAAAAGAGAGGGCAACTAAAATAATCGTCCAAAGCTCTGCTGACATGATTTTCCCTCACTTTCTAATTCCATATTTGCGATCGAGCTTGTCCATCTGAAAAGCATAGATAAAAATCAATACTACAAAAGTTAATATCGAGCCTTGTTGCGCCATCCAAAAGCCGAGAGGGACGCTACCAATTCGGATTGCATTCAAGGGCTGTGCTAACAGGATGCTAAACACCAGGGATACCAGCGCCCAAACAATTAATAGATTCCGAATTAAAGCCGTGTTTGCCCGCCAGTATGCTTCTTGTCTATCTCTATCCATAGTTTTATAAATTGAATTTGTGAAATGATATGAATTAAGATGTAAAAACGCAAGGCTTTGGCTGTAAAAATAGTTTAAAACTTAACAATCTAATCATCACAAAAAAAGTTTGCTTTTCAGTTGCAAGAAAGCATGAATTAACTGACAAAGAAATTAAAACTTAAAGACAAGTAAACTGAGGCAACGACAATTTTTTGGTATAACGGCGACTTAATCAAAACAAATGTCATCGAGTTAGCGGTTGACGATCCAGGTTTATTGTATGGAGCAACCGTGTTTACTACGCTACGAATTTATTGTCAGTCGCTCGATCGCCCCTTGACGAACTGGAAAAGGCATTGCGATCGCCTCCGCACCAGCATTCAATTCCTATACTGGCAAGAACCAAACTGGCAAAAAGTCCGACAAGGAGCAGAAATTTTACTGCAAGATTTTCCCGTATTGAGAGTCACAATCTTTCCTGACGGCAGAGAGTGGATAACAGGGCGATCGCTACCAGGGGACTTGACAGAAAAGCAAAGACATGGAGTAGCAGCCAGCTTAATATTCGGAGAAGAAGTTCACCGCTTTCTACCCACCCATAAAACAGGTAACTACTTGGGTGCGTGGCTAGCCAAGACAAAAGCCCAACACATAACAGCCAGCGAAGCAATTCTTGTCGATGCCAACGGTAACTGGCTAGAAACCAGCACAGGTAATTTGTGGGGATGGCAAGACGGTAACTGGTGGACACCACCACTAGAAGCAGAAATTTTACCAGGAGTCATGCGATCGCAACTGCTTGACTGGCTCAAAAATCAAAACCAACAAGTTATTGAACAACCCTGGACACCAGACGTAGTTGCAAAAATGGAAGCGATCGCCTACAGCAACAGTATTGTAGAAGTTATTCCCATCCACACCATATTTGAGGAGCGAGGAGTCAGGAGTGAGGAGCGAGGGCAAGAAAAAATAAATCAGCTAAACTACAACCCCCATCATCCAGCTTTGACGAACTTACAAAAACTATTTCAGCACGAATGAAATCTTCCTATTCCTCTTAGCGCCTCTGCGTCTTTGCGCGACATCATCTTCCCCTACTCCCATAAAGAGAAGCCCCACCCGCCGCAACCGTCACCAACGCGATCGCCATTACTGCCCGTAACTCCAAAGTTTCCCGCAAAACAACAAAACCAATCACAGCCGCCGCCACAGGCTCCAAACTCAACAACACGCCAAACACCCTTACAGGTAGCCACCGTAACGCCTCTAACTCAAACGAGTATGGAATCGCCGAAGACAGAATCGCCACCCCAAACCCAATAAATAACATTTGTGGATTTAACAGCGCCGAACCACCCGTAATCACTCCAATTGGTAAAATGACGATCGCCGCCACCGCCATCGCCAAAGCCAGTCCCACACCTCCAGGAACAACCCGCCCCACTTTAGCAGAAAGGAGAATATAAGCCGCCCAAAATCCCCCCGCCGTCAGCGCCAAAATAATTCCAGTGAGATTGACAGTCAAACCACCAATTGGAGCCAGCAACACGATCCCGCATCCAGCCAGCAACACCCATAACAGATCGAGCAAGCGCCGAGAATTGGCGATCGCCACTCCCAATGGTCCGATAAATTCAAGCGCCACCGCAATCCCAATCGGAATCCGCTCGATCGCTAAATAAAATGAGAGATTCATCAAACCCAAAGACAAACCAAATAAAATCAGCACCCCGTAGTTTTGACGCTGAATGCCCTTAATTTGCGATCGCCATAGCACCAGCAACACCACCGCTGCAAAACCCACCCGTAACAGCACTACAGCAGCAGGACTGAGCGTACTAAACAACGTTTTCGCGATCGCCGAACCTAACTGAGTCGAGGCGATCGACAGCAGCACCAAACTTGTAGGCGATAGAGTAGGCTGAGAACCAATCTTTTTCATCGTTCACCAACATCGTCGATCGGAGTGCGATCGCGTAACCCCAATCAACCATAATTCAACATCAGCCGCTGCAACAAATCACCCCTAAGAATAGTGGCTAGTGGCTAGCACTTAGTGGCTGGAAACTGAATTGTTATGTCTAGCCGCCAGTCACCAGCCACCAGTCACTGATAATTGATACCTGACAAGTGGCAAGTTTCTAAGGTAGATTAAAATTAATTAACATAAGAAAAAAACGCCCTTGCCCGTAAGCTTTAGGAGGCTAACCCTCGGTGAATAAACGGTGGAGAAACGCAGGGCTGTACGCATTACTGGCAATTGTGGTCATTGCGCTGGGAACGGCGTTCTTTGACAAACAGCCTCAGAGTCGAGAGACATGGCGATACAGCGATTTCATACAAGCAGTTGAAAAAGGTAGAGTTGCTCAGGTTAGACTTAGTGCCGATCGCACCAGGGCGCTTGTCAAGCCTCAAGATGGCAGCCAAGTCATCGTTAATTTACCCGATGACCCCGAATTAATTTCGATCTTGACGGAGAGAGGAGTTGATATTGCGGTTCTACCTCAAACTGATGAAGGTTTTTGGTTTAAAGCCCTAAGCAGCTTATTTGTCCCCGTCTTGCTTTTAGTTGGCTTATTCTTTTTACTACGCCGCGCCCAAAATGGTCCTGGCAGCCAAGCAATGAACTTTGGCAAGTCTAAAGCCAGGGTACAAATGGAGCCACAAACTCAGGTAACATTTGGCGACGTGGCTGGAATCGACCAAGCCAAATTGGAATTAAACGAAGTTGTAGACTTCCTAAAAAATGCAGATCGCTTCACCGCAGTCGGGGCGAAAATTCCTAAAGGTGTATTGCTAGTTGGACCTCCAGGGACGGGTAAAACCCTGCTGGCTCGTGCTGTAGCGGGTGAGGCTGGCGTTCCCTTCTTCTCAATTTCCGGTTCTGAATTCGTTGAAATGTTCGTTGGTGTGGGTGCGTCTCGCGTCCGCGACCTATTCGAGCAAGCAAAGGCAAACGCACCTTGTATCGTATTTATCGATGAAATCGATGCTGTCGGACGGCAGCGGGGTGCTGGTTTAGGTGGTGGTAACGACGAACGGGAGCAAACCCTGAACCAGTTACTCACCGAAATGGATGGCTTTGAAGGCAATACTGGAATCATCATTATTGCTGCGACTAACCGCCCAGACGTACTTGATGCAGCGTTATTGCGTCCCGGTCGTTTCGATCGCCAAGTGGTTGTAGACCGACCCGATTACGCCGGACGTTTGGAAATCCTCAAAGTTCACGCCCGTGGCAAGACTTTGGCAAAAGACGTAGATCTAGACAGAATTGCCCGTCGTACCCCAGGTTTTACAGGTGCAGACCTATCGAACCTATTGAACGAAGCTGCAATTTTAGCTGCTAGACGTAACCTGAGCGAAATTTCGATGGATGAAGTCAATGACGCGATCGATCGCGTGTTGGCTGGTCCTGAGAAGAAAGACCGCGTGATGAGCGAGAAGCGCAAGCAACTGGTCGCCTATCACGAAGCCGGTCACGCTCTAGTAGGGGCGCTGATGCCAGACTACGACCCCGTACAGAAAATTAGCATCATTCCTCGCGGTCGCGCTGGTGGTTTGACTTGGTTCACACCTAGCGAAGACCGGATGGACACCGGACTTTACAGCCGTTCGTATTTAGAAAATCAGATGGCTGTAGCTTTAGGTGGTCGGATTGCCGAAGAAATTATCTTTGGCGAAGAAGAAGTCACCACTGGTGCATCCAACGACTTACAACAAGTCGCTAGAGTCGCCAGACAAATGATTACTCGTTTTGGTATGAGCGATCGCCTCGGTCCGGTTGCTCTCGGTCGTCAACAAGGTAATATGTTCCTCGGACGCGATATCGTTGCCGAACGCGACTTTTCCGAAGAGACAGCCGCCGTCATTGACGAAGAAGTGCATCAGCTCGTTGATACCGCTTACAAGCGAGCAAAATCAGTCCTAACTGACAACCGTGCCATTCTAGATCGGCTAGCCCAAATGCTAGTAGAGAAAGAAACTGTAGATGCAGACGAACTGCAAGAGTTGTTAGCAAATAACGATGTTAGAACAGCTGCGATCGCATAGTTGTTCAAAACATCAACATTAGTAGGGTGGGCAAGGCTCACCTTTTTTTTATTTCAATAGTAGGGTGGGCAAGGCTCACCTTTTTTATTTCAGCAAGTAAGTGTTGTCATAGGGCAATTTCTGGGAATACTGAAAAATAGTAGTGTAGAGACGTTACATGTAACGTCTCTACAAAATTACCAACAACTACCAACTACCAACTACCTATTACCAACTCCCAGTAACTATTATCCCTTAAACACCTATGTCCATTCAACAACTTCAACCCGCCAACCAGCAAGAATTAAGAGTTTACCTTCCATATTTTCAAGGCAATAAACGTAATATCTTACCTCTTGCCATCAGTTTGTTTAAAAAAGGAGTGATGGAAGGACAGCGTAGAATTGAAGGCGCGGATGGTATTCCCTTTATAGCAACTTGGAATATTTCCACATTACCAGCAGACCTGATCCGGTGTCGGCTACAATTTGATGGTAATGCCGAGTTGAGTTATGAGCTGCTAATGCAAAGCTCGGAATATATCGATCATTTAATCGATGTCATTCTCAATTTTCAGCGCAGCCGCAGTACAGATTTTTCTAAACCTTTTTACCGCAAACTACTCCGTATTGAAGAATAGCAAATAGTTATTTTTATGAGTAGTTCTGAGCAATTAGCTGCTAGCGATCGATAATTGGTGGTGCGATCGCTTGAGGGTGAGAACATAGATTATATCCCCCTCAATTCCCTTTAGAAAGGGAGACTTGTAAATTGTGATATTGAAACTTGGATTAGATTTTCTAGCAGCGATCGCATTTTATACTTGTCTGCCCATTCCTAAGTTGAAATTAGACTTTCAGCGCGTAGCGCGTCTTGTACCGCTGGTAGGTTTGATTGTGGGTGGAATTCTGGGATTGTTAGATCTGGGCTTATTTTTATTAGGCGTACCCATACTAACTCGCAGTGCTGTAGTTGTCGCGAGTTGGATGGCGATTACTGGGGGACTGCACCTAGATGGTGCAATGGATACTGCTGATGGCTTGGCAGTACAAGATCCGCAAAGACGCTTACAAGTCATGGCAGATAGCGTTACAGGTGCGTTTGGAGCAATGGTGGCGATCGCCATCCTACTATTAAAAATATCAGCCTTAACCGATCTCGATACTTATCGCCCTTTAATATTGATGGCAGCTTGTGGTTGGGGACGATGGGGACAACAAGTCGCGATCGCCTGTTATCCTTATCTCAAACCTACAGGTAAAGGAGCGTTTCACAAAGCAGCGATTCGGTCTTATTGGGATTTATTGCCAGGACTGTTATTATTACTCGGTCTTAGTGGAGTACAAATCTTGCTAAACCGCGATCGCATTGTAGCGTCTCTTGCTATGGCATTAGGTGGAAGCACGATCGCGATTGTAACTGGAGCTTGGCTCAATTATAAGTTAGGCGGTCACACGGGAGATACCTACGGCGCGATCGTAGAATGGACGGAAGCTTTATTTTTGTGCTTGCTGACAGCTTTTTGACAGTTATCAGTGAAGAAAAGGAGCAGGGAGCAGGGAACTGAAGGAGAAAAGTACACTAGTAGCTAACCTACTCACAAATGACAAATGACAAATGACTACTCACTACTCACTACTCACTCCTCACTCATTTAATCCCGAATTGTCCGTCCTTCGATTGCAGGATAAGGTAGATCGGGAATGGAGTTCCACAATGCAGATGGTTTGTCTTTAATGACAAGAGGAACTTTGGCTGGCATTTTGGGATCGATAACAGGAATTTTGGACTGGTTAGGACCTGTTTGTAGATTGCCAGGAGCGGTAGTAGGATGGCTTGTATTCGTAGTCTCAGGTTTGGTGGGAGTGGGAGATGTCTTCTTGTTGCACATTTGAGAAAGATCCACTTGTTTACCATCCCGAGTTTGAAGGTAGCAGAGTAGCTCGTTAGCACTGGCACTTGAAATAAATGCGGTTGCAACGACCGATATTGATGTCGTGACTAACCCTAATAATAGTAAGTATTGGTTTTGCTTATTTATCATTGATGGCAATCGAGGTAATCTATGGAACAGGGACTGCGGTGTCGTTAGTTGCTCCTGTTTGTCTCAGTTTGAGAATAGCTGGCATAAACCGCTCTAGAGGTACTGCCGTACTAATCGGTCTACCATCAACAGCCGTGGCGTAGCCGTTATTCAAAGCCATAGTCCGAAAGTCCACTTCCGAAACCGCAGAAAACATAGACGAACCAGAGGTTCCTTGCATGATGTCACAGTCGTGTATGAGGATTTCTAACTGTGGATCTTTAGCCAAAATATTACAGCCAGCTTGCAAGGCTGGTAAGTACCCTTGATAATCTTTCAAAGCTGGATCGGTGGGCCAATCAGTAGGATAACCGATGTAGTTTGTAGGCTGACCGACAACAGTGTCTCCTGCTTTGCTAATGTCGTTTGGGTTCCACTCGACGTTACCATACCAACCCGTGGCATCCCCTAAATTTGTGGTGAACCGGACAATTGCCCAATCCCGTCTCCATTCTTCTATGTTCTTAGGAAAAGCTTGCAGCCCTGTCCAGTAAGCGTCAACATTTGCTATAGCTAATTGAGTCGTGCCATAGCGTACGACATAAGCTTTGGCTTGTACTGGTATCTTTCCTTGTTCGTCCCGTACGCAATGGCTATTTGTCAATCCAATATTACGACCTACAACGGTAAAAGTACAAAGTTTGTACTGCCCGTTTGCCATCCGAGATTCTAGCTGCCCCACTGCTTTACGAGGCGCTACTGTCAACCACTCATACGCAGGTAAAACACGGTCGTCTTGCCCGATGATATATGCTTGTGAGGATTGGAGTGTTGGCGCGATCGCTCCCAAACAACTACCGAGCGATAAGATAGTGGCAGTTAACCTACGGTTTTTCGTCAAAAACTTTAAGCAATTAAGATTTTTACTCATAACGAGTCCCTTCATCCATAATCCTTAATTTGTGGATGAAAGCTAATACATAAGGTAGATGACATATTTCCTACCGTTTACTAGCTATTTACCCAATCTTCACAGTAGAGTTAAAGCCTTGGTAAGGCAACAACTTTTTATGTCAATTTAATGACTAAAACTCGGGTATAACCTGTAGGATGTGAATTTAAGGTATAGCTAGAGAGGGCGATCGCGGTAACTCTCCGAACGGAAAATATTTACTAATATGCATTGCACCCGAAATCTTTTACATTGAGGAAGGAATACATACTTCACCTCTACGACTCCACCCAAGACAGTTGGCAACAGTCGAGTGGTGAAGCACAAGACGCAACGCAGAGGGAACACCCAATATGCACCTGAGTGAAATCACCCATCCTAATCAGTTGCACGGTTTGTCGATTCGTCAATTACAACAAATTGCTCGTCAAATTCGCGAAAAACACTTGCAAACGATCGCCGCTAGTGGCGGACACCTGGGACCAGGGCTAGGCGTGGTGGAATTGACCCTAGCGCTATACCAAACATTAGACCTCGATCGCGACAAGGTGATTTGGGATGTCGGACATCAAGCCTATCCGCACAAGCTGATTACTGGTCGATACAGTGAGTTTCACACTCTCCGGCAGAAAGATGGAGTCGCTGGCTATCTCAAGCGCTGTGAGAGCAAATTCGACCATTTCGGCGCGGGTCATGCTTCTACGAGTATTTCTGCTGCACTGGGAATGGCACTGGCACGAGATCTCAAGGGGGATAAATTTAAAGTCGCAGCAATTATTGGTGATGGAGCGCTAACAGGTGGTATGGCACTTGAAGCGATCAACCACGCCGGACACTTGCCTAAGACAAATTTACTCGTGATATTGAACGATAACGAGATGTCAATTTCACCGAATGTTGGTGCAATCTCTCGTTACTTAAATAAAATGCGTCTTTCTGCACCAGTACAGTTTCTTGCCGATAATTTAGAAGAACAAGTTAAACACATTCCCTTTGTTGGCGAATCTCTCACCCCCGAACTGCATCGGCTTAAGGGTGGCATGAAGCGGTTAGCCGTGTCAAAAGTTGGAGCAATCATCGAAGAACTCGGATTCACCTATCTCGGACCAGTAGACGGTCATAATCTGGCAGAATTGATTGCGACCTTCGAGCAAGCACATCACATCCAAGGACCAGTACTCGTCCACGTTGCAACAGTTAAAGGGAAAGGTTACGAGATTGCCGAAAAAGACCAAGTGGGATACCACGCCCAATCTCCCTTCGACTTGACAACGGGTAAAGCCATACCCTCCAGCAAGCCCAAACCCCCTGGCTACTCTAAAGTTTTTGCTCATACTTTGGTCAAACTTGCCGAAAATAACCCCAAAATTATTGGGATTACGGCAGCAATGGCAACTGGAACGGGACTGGATAAACTGGCGAGTAAGCTACCAAAACAATATGTCGATGTTGGGATTGCCGAACAACACGCCGTCACTCTAGGCGCTGGCTTGGCTTGTGAGGGAATGCGTCCTGTAGTGGCTATCTACTCGACTTTCTTGCAACGTGCCTACGATCAGATAGTCCACGATGTCTGCATCCAAAATCTACCCGTCTTTTTCTGTATGGACAGGGCGGGAATTGTGGGGTCTGACGGTCCGACGCACCAAGGTATGTACGATATTGCCTACCTGCGCTGCTTGCCCAACATGGTTTTGATGGCTCCCAAAGACGAAGCTGAGTTGCAGCAGATGGTCGTTACTGGAGTTAACTACACTGATGGACCGATCGCCATGCGTTATCCACGTGGTAACGGTTACGGCGTTCCCCTCATGGAGGAAGGTTGGGAATCCTTGCCAATTGGGAAAGGGGAAATCCTCAGACATGGGGACGATCTCTTACTGATTGGTTTTGGTGCGATGGTTCACCCTGCGATGCAAGTCGCAGAAATTTTGCGCGAACATGGGATTGAAGCCACGGTAATTAATGCTCGTTTTGCCAAACCCCTAGATACAGAGCTAATTCTACCTTTGGCAAAACAAATCGGGCGCGTCGTGACTTTAGAAGAAGGCTGTCTGATGGGTGGGTTTGGTTCTGCGGTAGCCGAAGCTTTACTCGATGCAAATGTTGTCGTTCCTGTCAAGCGAATTGGCATACCAGATACTTTGGTAGATCACGCCGAACCAAATGAATCGAAAGCCGATTTGGGTTTGACCAGTCCGCAAATTGCTGAAACCGTGCGTCAAGCGTTCTTCAGCCAGCAGTTATCTCCTGTAGGTTCGTAATTTTTGATTTTGAGGTGGGCGATCGCCCACCTTTTTTATATTGGTAATTGGTAATTGGTAAATAGTCATTCCTCATTCGTCATTTGTTATGAGTGAGTAGAGTAGGTAGTGAGTAGTGATATATAAGAATTTATATCCAGCTTCTCCTGGCTTTTGACTTTTGACTTTTGACTTTTCCCTAGCCCCTAGCTCTCTATGATCTCTAGTCCTACCCACGTCTACCCTGTAATTTGGTACGAAGGCTCGGTTTTACTCATCGACCAAACGCACTTGCCAGCCGAGTATGCCTTTGTGGAAATTCATCGCTGTGAAGATATGGCACAGGCAATCAAAACGATGATTGTCCGAGGCGCACCAGCAATCGGTATCGCTGCTGCCTACGGTATGTACTTGGGGGCGCGGGAGATTGAAACCCACGATCGGGAGCAGTTTTTGTCGCAGCTAGAGCAAGTGGCTCAGATGTTGCGAGCAACCCGCCCAACAGCGGTAAATTTATTTTGGGCGATCGCTCGCATGTTAAAAACTGCCTACGAAACGATCGGCACGGTTGAGGAAATTCGCCAAGTTTTGTTAACTACAGCACAGACAATTCAAACCGAAGATTTACAAACTTGTCAGGCAATTGGCGATCGCGGTCTGGAACTCTTGCCAAAAACTCCCGCTCAACTCAATCTCTTAACTCATTGCAATGCTGGAGCCTTAGCAACCGCAGGTTATGGTACGGCTTTGGGTGTTGTGCGTTCTGCTTGGTCTTGTGGTAGGTTATCGCGCCTCTATGCCGATGAAACTCGCCCTCGTCTCCAGGGGGCAAAACTAACTGCTTGGGAATGCGTCCAGGAAGGGATACCCGTTACGGTAATTACAGATAGTATGGCTGCCCACTGTATGCAGCAAGGTATGATTCACGCCGTTGTGGTGGGCGCTGACCGCATCGCCGCTAATGGCGATACGGCAAATAAAATTGGCACGTACAGCTTAGCTCTGGTAGCTAAGGCACATGACGTTCCTTTTTATGTTGCCGCACCCGTAGCAACAATTGATTTTGCGATCGCAACTGGTCGAGAAATCCCAATTGAGGAACGCGATCCGGTTGAAGTCTATCAGATTGACGATACTATCTTGACTCCAGCAGGCGTGGAATTTTACAACCCAGCTTTTGACGTAACTCCCGCTCATTTGATTACAGCAATTATTACCGAGCATGGGGCATTTTCTCCCAGTCAGTTGCAGCAAGAGTTACAGCATAAATATGTAGCATAGAGAAGAGAGAGTCGCGGAGCAACTTCCAATTCACGCATTCACGCATTCAAAACTAATTCCGAATTCCGAATTTTGCATTCCGAATTCTCCACGCACCACGCACCACCTTCTTGATGAACACTTCAAGCTCAGATCCCTGGATCGGTCGTTTTATTGGCGATTGCCGACGCTATTATCTAGAACAGCGCATCGGTGCGGGTGGTATGGGTAACGTTTATCTAGCTATGGATACGCGGCTGGGACAGGAGGTAGCGCTGAAATTACTGAGAGACACGCTCGCTGTCTCGATTCCATTGCATAAACGTTTTGAGCGCGAGGCGATGCTTTGTGCTGCCCTCAAAAGCGACCATATTGTCGATATTAGTGACTACGGCGTGACGGAAGAGGGATACCCTTTCTACGTGATGGAATACCTCGTTGGCGAAACACTAGGGCAACTCCTACGACGAGAGACACGATTGCCTGTAGAACGAACGATTGAAATTGCCTGTCAAGTCTGTGCGGGACTGCAACTCGCTCACCAAGGTGTTAGGATTCGGCGTGAGGGAGTTGTCACCACGAGCGATCCGATCCAAATCGTTCACCGCGACCTCAAACCCGATAATATTTTTCTGATCCCAACCGCTTTAGGGGAGTTAGTTAAAATTCTCGATTTCGGGATTGCTAAAATCCGCGATGAAGCACTAGAGTTAACTAACCTGACCAGTACGTTCTTGGGTACGTTCCGCTACGCTGCACCGGAACAGTTACAAATAGAGAAAAATATCGACGGACGGGCAGATATTTACAGTTTGGGGATGATTCTCTACGAGATGCTGAGCGGTTCCGATCCATTTGGCTTCGGAACTGAAGCCCGCAAAACGAGTGGCGTGTCATGGGGAATTGCCCACACTTCCCAAATGCCTCAATCATTGCGATCGCAACCTAAATGCGCACACTTGTCGGTCGAGCTAGAAGCAATTGTCATGCGCTGTTTAAACAAGCAACCAGAGCAACGCTTTGGCTCAGTGATGGAATTGAGTGCGGCACTACAATCCGTGCTACCAACTTCTTTGGGGCATACTGCTGGTTTTATCCATTCTCAACCCACCAAGGAGGCGATCGCCCCAAATTCAGCAAACTCAGCTACAGATGAGAGAAAGCCTATACCGCCATCAGTAACTTCCCCCTCGTCCAATCGAACTCAGACTCCTCAAACGCGCATATTCGATCTGCACCAACATCAACCCAAGCAGTATACGCCGCTAGCTCATCGCACCGATGCCATAAACTCAAATCCAACCGACTCGAATCCAACCGACTCAAGACGAGCGCAACAGTTGAGCCAAACTCAGGTGCAAAACCCTCCCGTTGAGCAAAATAGTCGCGAACCACAAAGAACTAGAAGAAACTTATGGTTATTGTCTAGTGCAGGCTTTGTGTTAGGAGTAGCAGGAGTGACACTTGTGGCTGGCATTTTCTATTTGTATTTTTTGCTACCTCAATCCAAGCCTCCAACTCAATCCCCTTCAACGCCACCCGCATCACCACAACCTCTGGAACCGTGGTAAGTAAGCGATCGCGCCATAGCTCCTCAAAATACGCATACAAGCAAAGTATAATAATTTACGAAAAATAATCAAAAAATTCTTAAATTTCTTGCGAACAGGTAGAAAAAAGGTACTATTTTCTATGGAAGTTAAGAAAAATTGAATAAATTATTCGAGACATTTCACGAAAATTTAAGATGTCAGTCTGTATAGAGAGTGAGTAGTGTAAGGAAAGTCATAAGTCGTGAGTCGGAATTAACCGATAACTTTGTACAAACGTTACATGTAACGTCTCTACACTGATGACTGATAACTAATAATTAAAAAAGTTCCTCATGAAATTTAAATTTCCAATCTTTGTTTTAGTAGCTAGCTTGACATGTGCCAGTGTCATAGGATTTCAGGATCGAGTAGGGGCGCAGAATACCAGTCGTAGTCAAGTATCTTCACAAAATACCTCCAATCAGGCAACCACTTTTATTTGCGTCCGTTCTGGGAATGGCTTTGCTACAGTTGCAGCTAGGGGAAATCAACGCTCTGCACCAATGATTACCTGGCAAAGACAAGTCAGTGCAGAATATACACCTCAAGAACGCTGTCAGCTAGTTTCCCAGAAGTTGACTAAAGCAGTTGCCGCGAATGGTGGGAGACTAAGTAATTTACTACTGACAACTGGAATCATTAAAAATGAGACAGTTATCTGTTATGTCAATTCTGGTGCTAGCTGCGATACAAGCAATACGCTATTTACCCTCTCTCCAGAAAATGCTAAAAACCCTGGTGCAGCTTTAGCCAATTTGCTGCGTTTCGGTCAGCGTGCCGACTATTCGGCAATTCGTGAGAGTGCTGGCGGTGAAGGTGAGACTGCACCTACTGGCGCTATTGATATTGAAGCAGCAGTAGAGGAGGCTTTTTCAGCTGGTTACGAATCAGCGGGTACAGGCGCAAGTGAAGCATCTCCCGTGCAGCAACCTAGTAACTCTCCTGCAAATAGTAGTTGGTAGTTGGTAATTGGTAGTTGGCGAGAGGCAAGAGGTAAATTGATTGTTAAAGTCTTGGTAAGTACACTGATAATTGCGAGTTTAGCGTATATTTCTATACTAAAAAACTCCGAGCAAGCCTTAGCGCGATCGCGGTCTCAGCCGATGCTGATGAGTCAGGTTACAAGTGTAGAACCCGCCGTAGCGATCGCAGTGCCAGTAGTTGCCAGACAAGTGACTGTACGAATTTTTGCCGCTGCTGCTACAGGATCGGGCGCGATCGTGCGGCACAAAGGAGAAACGTACACCATATTGACCTGCGCTCACATTGTGGGTGAGGGTGAGGACGAGCGCTTCACGATTCTAACCGCAGACGGACAAAAGCATGTAGGCAAGCGGTTGCGATCGCCTGTATTGTCTGGATCGGATTTAGCCTTGGTAGAGTTTACCAGCAAAACAGCATATCAAGTCGTGGCGATCGCCGATACCAAAGCTGTAGCTGTCGGTGATTCCATCTATGCTGCTGGATTTCCTAATTGGCAATGGACGAGTGCGGATGCAGTCGAAGACACTAGAACTTGGGGTATTAAAGCCTTACGAGTGACGGAAGGTGAAGTAGCAATGCTACCAGAAAAATCTCTACAGGAAGGATATCAATTGGGTTATACCAACGAGATCGATCCAGGGATGAGTGGTGGACCAGTTTTAAACCGCAAAGGGCAACTCGTTGGAATCAACGGACGCTTGAAATACCCGCCTCAAGGTATTAGTGCATTTACATTTACTGATGGCTCTGCACCATCCGAGCAAATGTACCAGCAAATGGAAGCATTGAGCTGGGCAATTCCCACTACAGCTTTTTCGCAAGCACTGAAGTGAAGAAGTCACAAGTCAGAAGTCAAGATGAACCGATAACTGATAACTGACAACTGTACGGGTGGGTATGAAGCGAAGATTATGGCTAAAGCCCGTGAAACTGCTTGTGCGCACCCGCACGGACAGTTTGCTCAACGGGGGATACCCCCGCACGCAACTGTCCTCCCCTACGACAACTGATAACTGATAACTGATTTATGAAAACAAACTTTACTTATCCTCTTTTGACCGGAACGGTAACTTTAGTAGTGTTAGTAACGAGCCATAATTTAGCGCTGGCTCTATCTCCTCAAGAAATTGTCAAAATTGGCAGTCCAATGACGGTGCAGGTCAATCCTCCGATGGGAGTTAAAGATGGCGGTTCTGGAGTGATTATTCAACGACAGGGCAATACTTACACTGTCTTGACGTGCAATCATGTTGCTTTAATGCCTGCACCGCATACGATTCGTACTCATGATGGTCAGAGTTATGCAGTTGTGAGTACGGAAAAATTGCAAAAAAGCCCGAATGACCCCGATTTGGCATTGGTGACATTTAGTAGTGCGGCTGTATACCCGGTTGCCAAACTAGCGCCGTCTAACGTGCCTGTAGGAGCAGAAATTTTTGTCATGGGCTTCCCTGCTTTAGACCGGAAATTTGGTGCAGACCGCGATTTTGTCTTTTCGCCTGGATTCGTGACTAGTCGTCCCAGCAGTGCGCCAGAAGGCTATACACTGCGTTATAACTCAGTGACAAAAGGTGGAATGAGCGGCGGTCCTGTCTTTGATATTGATGGTCGAGTCGTTGGGATTCACGGGTTGGGAGGTAGCGATCGCGTAGATGTGAAGCAGCAGGGCAGCGACGCGACGATGGCGGTAAATATGAAAACTGGTTTTAATGGGGCAATTCCGATTAATACGTTTTTGGCAATGCGATCGCAGATCCCTCAAGCTCCAGCAGTCGCGGTGGATACTGCCCCCAGTACGGATAAACCAGCTCAAAGGTTAGAAAATCCCAAATCTGCTTCAGACTTTTTCGCTAAAGGATCGGTAGAACGCGATCGCGGCGATCGATCCAGAGCAATTGCTAACTACACTCAAGCGATCGCCCGCAACCCCAACTACGCCGACGCTTACTATCAAAGGGGAAACGCCCGTTACGACCAAGGAGACAAGCAGGGGGCGCTAGCAGACTACGACCAAGCGCTGAAATTTGACCCCAACTATGCCAATGCTTATTATCAACGGGCAGTCATTCTTTACAATCGGGGCAACAAACAGGAAGCGCTGTCAAGTTTCGATCGCTACATCACTCTCGTTCCCAACGACGCTCAAGCCTACCATAGTCGCGGTGCGATTCGTCGCAGTATGGGAGACGGTCAGGGAACGTTTGACGATTTCGATCGCGTCGTCCGGCTCGAACCGGATAATTCTAGGGCATATTACAATCGCGCCTTAGCTCGGACGATGTTGCGAGACTCTAAAGGAGCGCTGGATGATTTTAGCCATGCTTTAAATCTCGATCCTAGTTGGACGACAGTGTACAACAACAGAGCAATTCTCCGCCGCCGCTTAGGAGATCGAGAAGGAGCAGTTAACGATTTTAGTAAAGTCATTAGCATAGAGCCGAAAAATGCCGAAGCTCATTACAACCGAGGTCTCGTGCGGCGCGATTTAGGCGATCGCCAAGGTGCGATCGAGGACTTACAGCTGGCTGCTAATATATTCCAACAAAAAAACGACAGCACGAATTATCAAAAAGCATTGGAGAAAATTGAGAGCATTCAAGCAATGCCCGTAATTCCCGCAGTACCCGCACCTGTAGTGACTCCAACAACAACTTCACCATCAGATAATTCCACCAATCTCAATCAACCAACTAACTCTCAACCAACCAACTCTCAACCAACTAACTCTAGCGATTCAGGTAATATTCCCGAATCTGCCGCACCAGCGCAACCCGAAAATAACTCAACTTGGTAGTGGTTAAGTCAGTGTAGAGACGTTACATGTAACGTCTCTACACTGACAACTGATGCGTCAGCTAGTTCAAAATGATGAGAAAATACTTAAACAACTCATCATAGAAATTTACAGCTCGTCATTATGGCTCAGATTCAGTTTTCTAAAGGTGTTACCGAAGAAACAGTCCCAGATGTACGCTTGACGCGATCGCGAGATGGGAGTAATGGTACGGCAACTTTTTATTTTCAAAACCCCCAAATTTTGAGCGAGGGTAGCAATGAAGAAGTGACGGGGATGTACTTGATTGATGAAGAAGGGGAACTTGTGACCCGCGAAGTCAAGGGAAAATTTATCAACGGTAAACCAGAAGCCATTGAAGCGATCTACCTGATGAAATCGACCGAAGAGTGGGATCGGTTTATGCGGTTTATGGAAAGATACGCCAACGAACACGGCTTGGGATTCAACAAATCGTAGTTTTTTAGAAATCTGTGACACATCAGCCTCACCCTGACATACCAGGATTGACAGTCAGTTGTGCTGTTATCACCGTCAGCGATACCCGTTCCCCAGAAACAGATAAAAGCGGTCGCCGAATCGAGCAATTGCTCGTAGCAGCGCGTCATACTGTGGGATTTTATGCGATTGTTAAAGACGAACCAGAGCAAATTCGATCGCAGATAGAATCGTTCAGCCAGCGTGTAGATTTAGATGTGGCAATTTTTAATGGGGGTACGGGTATCGCCCCCAGAGATACAACCTACGACGCGATCGCCTCTTTGCTAGAGAAAACTTTACCAGGATTTGGCGAATTATTTCGGTATTTAAGCTATCAAGACATTGGTTCCCGCGCCGTAGCTTCGCGGGCGATCGCGGGGGTACATCAAGGTAAACTCATTTTTTCGCTTCCAGGTTCTACTAACGCCGTACAAATGGCAATGGAAAAGCTGATTTTGCCAGAGTTGACTCATTTAGTCAGACAGTTACGCAAGTAGTTGGCGATCGCCGATTGATGCGCAGACATCTAGCAAAAGATATATAGCAGTTTTCAGTCACATGAGGTAACAGATCTGTAGGGGCGCACGGCTGTGCGCCCCTACGAATGT
>NZ_PYCI01000099.1:0-24925 GCF_003015105.1 Chroococcidiopsis sp. CCALA 051
CTCCCAGGCAGTGTTGTAGATCCAATGAAAGCCTTCTTTATATATCCCTACGTCTGACTTCTGCAACCAGTAGTGCAGCTGGGCGACGAACATGGCGTGTCTTTCGCTGCCTAATGCTTGCGCTAGTAGTGGGGGGCAGAGTCTTTCGGTGTGCCAGGTTTTATGTTCTTGGGGTAGGGGTAGGTCTAGTGAGTCGGGGAAATATTTGGGGACTGATTCTACTGCTGTTGCTACTACCATAGTGCCTCTATCGATTGTGTAGCGTGCGACAGAGGCGAGTGGTGTGTCGTTAATACTCGGCTGTCAAGCATTGGGCAAGATTTATCAAATCTTTTCCAACATTTGTCAGTGGTATTAAGTAAAATGTAGGAGCTACGGGTTAGCCTCTGTTGCACGTCTCTCAGTTCGGTGCCTAGTCGCCAAACCATTCACCGTCTGAGTATGGGAAAAAATTCCTGCCCCGTAGCATCAATATTCAATTTTTAATACCGAGCGACTCTAGGAGCGCTTCTATGCCTGCAACCAGCTGATTTAGTTGTGCTGCTTGTTCTCCTTGGGCTTTTCGCCCTTTGTACTGCCCAACTCCTTTGAGTTGCTCTAGGATCTGGGCTTTGTAAGAGCTGAGGATTTTCCCAGGCGGTGCGTCTGCTCTAGTGTCAGCAGGGGGATGGTTCCCCTGGCAACCTGCTCGACCAATTCTGAGCGGGAGACATCCATCAACTCGGCTAAAGCATCCAGGCGTTCGACAGCTGTGGGGGTCAGTGAGATGTTGACGCGCTTTTTATGCTCGTCATACATTTCCGGCTGTCCCTGTATGCCCTTTTGACCTGGAATCCCTTTTTTTCCTGGCATATGCGACGATCTATCTTGAACGTGGTTTGAGCGCTGTCGTTCGGGCTGTTATGACTTTAGCACGTCTTGTGTAAAACGCTAGCAATCGATTTTAACCATAGCCTCTGGACTGAACGCCTTGGCTCTGGTTTGCCCCTAACGAATACTGAAGCAAAACCATGATGCCAGATAATCGTCAAATTTTCTAATCGACTCGTCGCTATATTAACCTATCATCGAAGGATAAAGTGGAGTCAACCAGCCTTTGTTGTTTGTCCGCGTCTAGGTCGTGATAATTGGGTTTCCCGACGTGTGACAGCATCGATAAAGACGCGATCGCTCCTCTGACTTGATCGGGGCGTACCTCTAAGTATTTTTGTAGTTCGTCCAGCGTCCGGTGTCCCGACACTTCCTGTATGACTCGCAAGGGGATTCTAGCGTCGCTCATGATCGTTAAGGCGGTGCGCCGGAATGAATGGGTACTAGCTCCTTCTATTCCAACTATGCGGCAGGCTGACCGTAATATACGAGCGGCGGAATCTGGGTTGATGTGTCCCTTGCCGTGACGACCTGGAAACAAAAACCATTGGTAGGACGGGGGGTTGTAGTCAGCCAATAAAGAACGCAGCTCCTCGCCCACCCAAATCGTGCGCGTCGCTAACTTGCCCTTTGTATTGGCTTTGCGAATGATTAATTCACTGCGTACTCTTCTATTTTGGTCGAAGACATCTTTTCGCCTCAAGGTGCAGGCTTCTTGAATCCGGCAAGCAGTATACAGGCAGATGCCAAACAGGGCGCGATCTCTGCTGGAGTGTAGCCCAGAGTTAAATAGCAACTGGATTTCAATTGGGGTGAGTATTTTGGCTCTGCCGTGCCTGTCGATCTTCATCCAATACAGCGATTAAGGTGATAATTTACAGGCTACACCTAGACAGTACCTCAAGAGCGCAGTCCAAAGTGGGTGTGAGCGCTTTCTACTGGCAGCATCGATTCAGAAGCCAATTATGTCTGACACTGCAATACACTAGAAGATACTAGAAACAATATTAGTCAATGTAATACATGGCGAAAACACCTTCATCTAGCAAGTCGGAATCGGTAACACTCAGAATCCCCAATGAAATATTCAGACGGGTTCTGGATTACGCAACTGCCAAGACTAAAGGCAATCGCTCCGAAGCCATTGTTGAGTTGATAGAGATGGGGCTAGCCGTCGCCAGGAGTCAGCAATCCTCTCAGACTGGTTGGACAGTGCAAGACATTGCAAGGCAAAATCAGTTAAGCGAAACTGTCAACGAGCTAGCCTCTGAGGTAGAACAGTTATCTCATCTCGTGCAAGATACTGTATTGCAGCGTCTAACAGCAGTGGAAACAGAACTGATGGGGGAGTTCAACGCCTGAGAGCAGAAGCCCAAACTCTCAGGCAAAACCAGGGACAGCAGCCAGACCTTGAAGCTGTGCGCGAACGCATTCTTGCAGGGCTGAAGGTAGGCAAGCAATCACCGGAGTACAAACGCACAAGAGCAGTGATAGACCGCTTTATATCTGAGTTACGAAAGTAGCCATACACAAAGCTTTGCTAACGCTACCGCACGAATTTCAAACTCTCGACACTCTTGGCAAACAACTCAGTAAAAATGCTCATCACTGTGCGCGAGCGCAGCTTAATATTTGCATTTACTGACATTCCTGATTGCAGTGGCACGGCTCGTCCGTTAATAGATAATGACTGTCTCTCCAGCCGAATCTTAGCTGGAAACCTGTAATAGGGATGGATCTGATCTGGAGGCAGCGCATCTCCTCCAATCCAAATTAATTTTCCCTTGACATCGCCGAATTCGCTGAAGGGAAACGAGTCAATCCGCACGTCTACGTCCATGCCCTCTTTGACGAAACCAATGTCGTGATTGGTGATAAAAACTTTGGCGGTTAGTGCATCGTCAGGCACGATTTTGAGAATTGTTTGGCTAGCGTTGGTCACGAACCCTGGAGTATGAGCTTGCAGGTCAAACACAGTTCCATCAGATGGAGCGGTAATTTCTTCATAGCGCAAACTCAATTGGGCAGTGCTGATAGAGCTATCAATTTCAGCCAGACGTTTGTTATTTTCTACAATTTCTTTAGTCAGTTGACTGTCAATTTCAGCTATACGTTTGTCATTAGTAGCAATTTGGGTTAACCAGTCGGAGCGAGACAGAGCAAGCGTATTTTGGACTTTGGAAGTAGCTTGACCAATTGCCGACTTAAGTCTTGCTATCTCCTGAATCAGTTGCGCTATTTCTGAGGAATTGTTCTGTACTTCTTGTTGCTGTTTGAGCAATTGAATCCGCGATATAGCTCCATCATTGGCTAAGGGAACGATATCGTTGAGAATTCCTTGGTTCATCTTCAAGGTTTCTTTGGTGCTAGCAAGGCGAATCGTCGTTTGACTTAATTGTTTGGTTAATTGCTCGACCTCCGAGTTTGCAGCAGCAACGCGAGAGTCTAATTCTGTCCGAGTCGATTGCAGGCGTTCTAATTGCTCGGCATTTAGCTGCTCGTCCTTGGTTTTACCATTAGCCAACGCTCGGTAAAATTGGTTTTCTGCACTCAAGGCAGCGCGACTTTTAGCAAGGGAAGCTAATTGAGTCGGGAGTTTAATGCTAGCTGCCTCTAGTCTGCTCCCTTCAGATGAGCCGTGCATGGCAGCCACATAAAATTGATTTTCCTCAAGTAGGGAGGCACGAACTTTCTGGAGCGATGCTAGCTGGGATTGAGCAGCAGTAGGGTCTAACTGGAGGAGACGAGCGCCCTTTTTAACTCGTTGCCCATCTTCCACGTAAATAGCTTTGACGACACCGCCAACTGGGGCTTGCACTTCTTTGACAGTGCCAACTGGTTCTAGCTTCCCTGTAGCGGGAATCGCTTCTTCAATTTTGGCGACACTTGCCCAGACGATGGCGACGGTGGTAACGCCCATCAATCCCCAGAGAATCGCTTGCGACCAAAAAGAGGACTGTTGCAGGATAACCGGAGATTCAAAGGTTTGGGGATTGTTTGACGGCAAACGGACGGGTGGGGTAATGCTGGGAGCAGTTACGGCATCCTGTTGGGGTGAGGCTTTAGGAGTGAGGTTGATTAATTGATGATGTGCCGTTCCATTGGATGAATGTCCGTTGTCAGAGCGATCTAGTTTAGCGCCATTACCGTTGTGTCCGTTCATAAAGCTTTGATTAGCTAAAAGTAGTGTGACTGCAATCCCTCCATGCACGAGTTAGTTACGCGCTAACTGCCTCCTGCTGTTGGTAGAGGCAATAATAACGACCCCGCAAGTTCATCAGTTCGGCATGGGTTCCAGTCTCCACCACCGTGCCTGCGTCCATCATCACAATTGCATCGGCATTTTTAATCGTCGCCAAACGGTGAGTAATGAAAAAGACGGTGCGTCCCTTAAAGGCTGCTGCCAAATTCAGACATACCTGGCGCTCGGTGTGATAGTCCAAAGCACTCGTGGCTTCGTCCAACACCAGCAACCGAGGATTTTGCAGCACGGTGCGGGCTAGAGCGATCCTTTGTCGTTGTCCGCCAGATAGGGCAGAACCTCGTTCTCCTACTCTGGTGTTGTAACCCAAAGGCAGGTTCATGATGAAGTCGTGAGCGACTGCAATCTTTGCGGCTTCCACTATCTCTTCTGGGGTAGCATCGGGATTCGTCAGGGCGATATTCTCCTGTACCGTGCCGTCAAACAACAGCGTGTCTTGCAACACCACGCCAATCTGACGGCGCAAGGAATACAGTTCGACTTTACCGATGTCGTAGCTGTCAATCAAAATCCTGCCGCTATCCAGCTCGTACAAGCGGGGTAGCAACTTTGTCAGCGTACTCTTGCCAGCACCAGAAGCACCCACCACGCCGATAAAAGTACCTCTTGGGAAGTCGAGATTGACATTCAACAGTTGGGGGTCGCCACTAGCAGCAAAGCGGAACGTTACGTTCTCGTACCGCACTGCTCCCTGAATCTCTGGCATCGGGATATTATTGCTGCCAGCAACTTCGGTTTCGGTAGAAGCGTCCAAAATATCGGCTAGCCGCTCTAGAGACAGCGCCGTTTCTTGGAAGTTTTGATACAGTTGGATCAGCCGCAGCAGGGGACTGGTGGTGTATCCGGCGATAATTCGGAAGGCAATCAGCTGTCCTAGAGTTAGTTGTCCTTGCAATACCAAATACGCTCCTACCCACAGCAGCAACAGGCTGGAGAGTTTATTCAGGAAGTTGCTAATCGAGCCAGCAGTTGTGGAAGTCAGCACGCTCTTAAATCCAGCACTCACGTAGCGGGCATAGCGTTCTTGCCACTGCCATCTAGATTTCAACTCAATGTTTTGGGCTTTAACCGTTTGAATTCCAGATACGACTTCAACCAGATACGACTGGGTTTCGGCATTGCGCTCGGCTTTAGTGCGAGACTGCTGGCGAATGACTGGAGCAACGATGAATGTTAGTAATGCAAATAAGGGGACGGTGGCTAGAGCAACGATAGTCAGCAACCAACTGTAGAACAGCATCACCGCGATGTAGATGACGGAGAAGACGGCATCTAGCACCACGGTTAAAGCAGTACCAGTGAGGAATTGCCGGATATTTTCCAGTTCGTTGACGCGGGTGGATAATTCTCCCACAGGACGGCGTTCAAAGTAGCGCAGTGGCAGCCGCAACAGGTGGTCGATGACCTGCGCTCCTAAAGCTAGGTCGATGCGGTTGGTGGTATCGACAAATAGATTAGTGCGGATAGTGGTGATAAAAGCTTCAAAGACAGCGACGACCACCAGTATGATACCCAGGACGTGCAGAGTGCCGACGCTATTTTGGACGATTACCTTATCGATGATGACTTGGGTGATGAGGGGGTTGGCTAGACCAAATAGCTGTACGAAGAAGGAAGCAATAAACACTTCCAACAGCACTTTGCGGTAGCGCAGCAGGGAAGGGAGAAACCACGATAAGCCAAACCGCTTTTTGGGAGTGTGTGCGGTTGCTTGCAGTAGCAGCACTTGACCTGACTCGCCCCATGCTTCGATGAAAGCGGCTGGCTTCATGTGGCGGATGCCTGTTTCGGGAATGGCTAAAACCAATTCCTTTTCGCTAGCAAAATAGAGCATCGCAAAAGAATCTTGCCACTTGACTAGGGCTGGGGTTGGTATGCGACTGATAACAACAGCGGTGACATCCACCAGTTGGGAACTCAATCCCATCAACTCGGCTACAGCTCCGCACAATTGTAGAGAAATGCTGCCGTGACGTTGGAAAGAATTAGTTAACGTGCGTTTGAGGACATCCCGTTTGAAGGGCATCCCCAAGTGTTGACCGAGCATTTGGAAACAAGCGAGAGTTGCATCCACTGGTCCCCTACCGTGGACGTAGGGGTATTTTGTGGCTTTTGCTTGTTCTAGTTGGGGTGGACGCTCTGGTGCATAGGGAATGTCTACTTCTTCAATAGTGGCAGTTGGTGAAACCTCTGTGCGCTCGGAGTCACTTGAGAGTAGGGAAGATTCGCGTAAGCCCAACAGACGGGCATTGCCTGGGGCTTCTACATGGATATAAGCCCTGTTGCCGCTAGCATCCAGGATCTCGCCCACACTAAAGTTAGTCTTAGCTCCGCCGCTGAAAAACCACAATAGGTTTGGGTCTAGCTGGTGCAGTGGGGTTTTGCCTGGGGGTAAGTTGAGTAGAGTTGCTGTTTGATAGCAACTAGGTGCCAGTTGGGTCAGATTAGCAGTCCCATTTGCCCGTCGCTCTAATTCTGCACCCAGCAAGTCAAAGACTTCAATTAGGGCGCAACGGTTGCGAAAAGCATCGGCGAATGCTATTTCTTGCTCTAGCAGTGCTAGGAAATCGGCGGCTCTCAGTGTCAAGCAAGTAGCTTCAGTGGAGGCGATCGCGGTTTCGCAAGCCACTTGGCGCAACAGGCTCACCCAACCCAAAACCTCCCCGCTCTTGACGATTTGCAGGGGTTCGGGAACAAGCGTTCCCCTCATGTAGCCGATAATCCGTGCTTGCCCTTCGTAGAGGATGAAGACGCGATCTGGCAAACTTTCCCGCACCACAATCGCTTGTCCCATGCGGTAGCGCAAGGGTTGTAGTTTTGCTGACAGTTGCTCTCTAGCGGTAGGAGAAAGAGAGTCAAACGGTGGCGTGCGTTCTAGAAATGTAGAGATCCCGACTGTAGTATATGTCATACCGCCACCATTGCCGATGTATCCTTCAGCCAAGTCGCACTAATTTGATTTAACTGCTCTTGTATCCAAGCTTCAAACAGACTGTCGAGTAATTGCTGCCGCATCGATTCGTCCAAAGATGCTGGGAGCAGCTTTTCTAGCCGCAGAATGACAAACCATTCTCCTAAGCGAGTCGGGGGATACAACTGACCTGGTTGCGAAATCGAAAGCATCTTCGCCAAGACTGGGTGAGGCGTACTCAGTTCCACAGGTCCAATTAGTCCGCCCGTCTGCGCTTCTGGTCCGAGTGAATACTCGCGGGCTAAGAGGGCAAACGATTGTTCTCCAGCCTTGATGCGGAAATACAGTTCTTGGGCAATTTCTGCATTATCTGTCCGCAGCAGGGAGTAAATGACTCGATCTAGCTTTGATTTATGAGTTAGGAAGTAGGATTCTAGACGATGTTCCCAAGTCGCTATTTTGAAGAACTCAATTTTTAATTCTCGAATGGCTAAAGCATCGAGTTGCTCCGGTGTCATGCCATAACGCATTCCCCAAGCAGATCGTTCTGCTGGTGTAGTCAGCTGGTGTTTTAAGTTAAACTGCTCTAATGCTTGGTCTTGCTGGGAGAGAGTCAGTTCTATAGGGGTAATAGCAGTATCAATTATCAGTTCGCGCCACAGTTGCGGCAGCATTTGGTAACGTGTCAGCAGAGGAGTGATTTCGAGAGCGGTGATGATACGATTACCGACTTGGAAAATCTGAGTCATGGAGAGAGCAAGAGCAGAGTTGTTGCTACTGGTAAAGTACCGAAGCACGGGAGGGAGTGTGTCTCCTACTTCCTTATTGCATAATTGCTCTAGTCACTAAATAAAACATCCATGACTACACGTAACTTAGCTCGAACTTTAGTTATTGAATACGTAAAAATACTGTTAAGAGGCACTAATTAGTTGCCGTACAAATTGACTGGCTCTAGTATCATATCAGTATTGCCAAGTTAACTGAGAACTGAGTTTTAGCCTGCTGTTAATTTGACAATACCTTTTAGAGAATTCAGTTTTGACACTTGCAATTAACTCGCGATATTTCTCACTCTTGCACTTCTTTTCTCATTAGTTGCAAATCACGCAAAGCTCTTCGGTTCTCTTTCTCCAATTTACACCTATCTCTTTCGTTATCGGGATCAGTAAAATAGAAACTGTGTTCGAGAGCATCGGCAGCTAAGCCGAATAACCTGCGCTCTTCAGCATCAGATGCAATATGCAACCACTGCCTATGCGTTAGCTCCATTGCATCCAAATTCTCAAAACTCAACTCGGCGAGTGGTAATGGTAGCGACCTGCGAAAAGATGTCGTTTTCAAAAGTCTTTGTTGCTCTTTCGCCAAGATTTGTTTGCCGTATTCGCTGAGATGCTCTTGATGTTGCTGGGCAAGAAGGAAGAGTTCTTTTGCTTCATCAAACTCCTCAAACGCCCACAAGACATTGGCTAACTGGTAGAGGATGACCGGATCTGTTGGCTCGTGCTTGAGAGCTTCTCGATATAGCTGTAGTGCTTGGTTGAATTGCATATCTCCAAACCAATATCGATTTGCTTGCTCGAATAACCGCATGGCTTCTGTTTGATTTGTCACTTTCTAGTTGCTGTTTGGATTTTAGTGAGATAGGGATTATGGTAGCGGAGCCAAGCCTTGGTAATAGGGTCTTACGTATGTATTTATTATGCGCCTGACATCCTCTTGAAGACCATTGTTGATAAGATTTTTAGTTTCCTTTATCAACCCTGCAAGCGTTGTGCTTAGAGTCCCGTCTTGGTCTTGTGGCAAGAGATCGGATGGGTTACCTGGTAAATCTGTAGCAAGTTGTCTTAACTGAGCTGCTATGTTAGCTGCTGATAAACTATCCTCAATGGTTTGAGCAGCGTTATTGAGCATAGTGCGTGCTTCAACAACCGTGAGAATTCGAGTCTGGAATCCGTCAATAGGGTCATCATCTAATGCTGATTTAATTGCCTCCATCACGGCAACTTCTTGGTTAACCCTAGCCTCAGGTCTTACAAAAATCGGTTGAACGGCTTCCATTGCTGCAATATTTCCGATCGCTAGGAAATAATTAAAAGCGCGTTTTGCTGCCTTCAGATATTTCGGATTTCTACCATCTGTAAGATCGAGCGCTGCTTCGCGAATAATTTTCGTATATGCACTCAATTTCTCTGCTGGAATCTCTCTGGGATTGTCAAAATAAGCAGATTGGTATTCAGCACCACTGATTCGAGTCGAGAAGAAGTTATCTTCCTCAGAAATTACTTGACTTAGGAGTAAGTCCTCATCCCAAATAGTTTCTCGGGTTGAGAAGAATACCTCTTCTCCAGTACTGTTTTTGGCAGTAATATTCAGAATTTTTGTTATGTCAATGAAACGATCTCCATCTACTTTGGCTCGCCAAAAGGTGTTTACATTACCTTTACCTCTTGTTACTGGATCTAATTTTTGCAAGGCAGCAACAAGTTTGTCGTATTTACTGCCACTAACAAGCTCATCGAAAGACAACGTTCTCTTCGGTCTATTCTCTACACGTCCGTCCTCCAGAGTGGAGATATAAAGTTTTTGAAATTCAAAATTAGGATTGTTACGGGTACGCCTGACAAACTCAACGATGGTGTCAGCAGCAGCTCTAGCTGCACTCTCACTAGTGGGGGCCTCAATTTCAAAACGTTCAGAAAAATCAATATCTCCTGGATAAGGTTGAACGCGACCCTGAATGCCACTGCCACCAAGACCTAATAGCGTATCAATATTGACTACTGGTGGTAGTTGTAAGTTGTCTGGCTTGGAAGCAATGTCTTCACGAATAGTGTCTACAGACTCTGAAACTGGAGCCAGGTTCCAGATAACAAAGCTAGTGCCGTAAAAAATTTGCAAACTCTGCCCAAGAGCAATTGCGTAAATTCCTTTATCCCGATCGCTATCGTCAATATCAGCATCTGGTTGGGCTTCTCTCACAACTTCTTCCAAAGGTAAACGTCGTTGTCTCTGAAGTTGGGCAATTTCTTCTTCAAGCTGTTCCCTTTCATCATCTGGTAAGTTAGGAAGCTCAAGGTTACGAAGTTTTCTTGCAATTTTTTTGCTAATCTCCTGCACCTCTTCTCGTGCAGTTAGAATCATTCCTGAGCTAATAGCCAAACCATGAGCTATACCAGTGCCAATAGGACCACGGGTAGTGTCTGCTGGCACGCCGTAAGTGAACTGGTTGGCTGGGCGATTTTCCCGCAGGATCTCGTAGTCAGCTGCAATACTTATGCTGGGATTGATATCGTCAATTGGAACGCGCCTAAAGTCATCAAAAGTAGCGGAACGTTGGGACTGTGACTGGAAAAAGGGCGATCCAGCGCCTCGATCTAATTGGTCAATGGCATAGTTACCAGGGTTTTGAATGGTATTGATAATTTCCTCAACGTCGAAGACGAAGACACTTCCCGCACCAGAGTAGGAGGCGTAGAGGTATTTATTATCGCTGGAGAGTACTAGATCGGTTGCGAATCCTCCTGGAATTGGTCGAGTGGCAGCAATTAGTTGTGGATTGGTTAGTGGATCTTTGATAATGCCAATATTGCTTCCCGCTCGGACTCCATCGATACTCTCTACTCCTAAGCCAAAGTTGATCCCATTACGACCAACAACGAAGGCATACGAGAGATCGCGCATGACCGTTACAGCCACCCCATTGTTGACATCAAAGTAATCAAAGGTCGAACCCAGCCCTAACGACGTATAGCGGGTAGTAGCGGCAAAACTCAAGGGGTCTTCATTAGTAATCCCAAGCATACCGAAGCCTTTGGCATCGCTGCGGCTGTTGGTGAAAGTCATCACTAGTGGATTGGACGTGGCAGCGAGCCCCTCCGCTCCACTGTCAGCCACGACTGCTCCAATCTGCTCGTGCCACTTGCGGGGGTTTTCCTCTGGGATAATGGGCTGGTCTTCAGGGTCGATGTTGACGACCAGAATTTGGCTATTGGAGGAGGAAGGCGCGGTGACAAAAAGCTTACGTCCGTCACTGCTAATAGATATCTGGCGTAGCCCAGAGGGGGCTGGATTGACCAAAATCGTTTGGGTAACTTGATGATAAGTTTCTGAGAACGGGTTAATATCCAGAACGTAGATTTTCCCTTGATTACCATCAGCGATATAGGCGTAATCGTCTTCGAGACTAATCGCAATTGACCTCGGCGAGGCACCTTGGGGCAGATTGATGGGATCGATACCAAAGGACAAAGGTTGGGTGTCCACTTGTTGTAGAACCATTGGATCGACCAGTGCTACACGACCAGTCCCCTCCAAGGGCACGTAAACGCGGCTGCCATCTCTAGTCACAGCCAGATCGCGCGGTCTATCTTGCAAGTCTGGAGTTCCTACTGGGATGCGGGCTAGCAGCAAGTCACTACTACGATTAGCTTCGACCACTGATTCTGGGTTGCTGCCGTTAAGTACTGTGACTCGATCGTCGAGCAACATTGCTGCAAATACATACTTGCCTTCCGACTTCAGCCGGATTGTATTACTAGAGTAATTGACTTCTTCGTACACTGGGTCTGTGCGATCTTGACCCACCAGCTTGTTCTGCCGCCGACTTAACTCAATAGTAGATACGCCTAGAGGCACGGTGTTGGGAACCTTAACAGCCACTTCAAACTTATTATTCCCTAGCTCTCGGCTGAGATGAGGCAGCACGACACCCCCGTAAGCTTCATCGCCGACATAAAATTTAACACTCAGGTCTTCAATCCGGCTGCCTAAAGGGTTGCCTGCATTATTCACCAGTACATTGCTTCCCGTCAGGAACAAGACTGGCTCATTGTTCTCGAATGGCTGATTATTTTCATCCTTGAACTTCAGCTCTGCCTTTTGTAGTATTGGAGGTCTTGTTGGATTGGGACCAGTTGGTGCTGGTATGTTCAGGGTCGCCTCAAAAGTGGCAACGCCATTGGCGTTACGTTGGACACCTACCGTGGTGACAAAGGGCAAGCCCACTGTGGGTACCGCAATCACCTTCACTGAGGAGATATCGTAAGTGGCTGAGAACGCAGAGAGAGCCACCAGGTTGTCAGGATTCATCAGTTGACCGAAAACTCCACCGCCTGGTGATATAGCTGGGACAACGACACCAAGATACGCTATGGGCAAATTATAGTTGACAGTCAGCTTACCCTTGACCAGCATGGCACTACCAGTGCCGTCTGCAACCACTATATATTCGCCCGGTCTGAGTACGCCTGGATACGGTGGTGATTGGGTGCGAATCATGCCGTCCGCGCCCACTACACCAGATTCTTCTTGGAGCCAAATCGGATTCCAAGTACCATTCTCATCCGGTAAAGCCCCTTTACGCATAAAGTAAACTTGGGTGCCGACTGCTAACCCTGCGGGCGCTGGAATTGCTAACTGAGCAGCTACACTCAACAAGTCGTCACCGAAGTTTAGATCGAAAGCCCCGACCAACTCGAATCCTTCTGGCACCGACAGCGTTATGTTTTCCCGACCTAGCGGTGTCAGGCTGACAGTTGTGTTCTCCTCCAAAGCACCCGGAGCAATCATTACCATCGAGCCATTACTAGCTTGCACTACGCCGCCGTCTACTCCCAAAGTGACCGGACCAAACTGTGGGGTTTCCACCCGCACGGGTACCACTACTTCTGCCTCCCCATAGGTCACGGTTACTGTTGCAAACCCTGTGGACAAAGCTGTAATCAGACCATCCGCGCTTACACTCAACACATCCGAGTTGCTCACAATGTATCGCGTCCCTGTGGAGCCAGCTGTCAGATTAGGCGAATCGGGAAGCCCATCATTCAATTTGACTGATAGTTGGCGCGTGATGCCTGGAACCAAGGAGACTGCATCAGGATAGGGGTCTAGCCCGTATAAGTTGGCGAGAGTCAGCGTCGAGTTATCTGTCCGAGTATCAATGGTGACAACAAGTTGTCCTGAAGTAGTACTCGCATTGCCCGCAGCGTCTTCTGCTTTAGCGGTAAACGTATACAGACCATCGCTCAACGACGTTGCAACAGAAATCTGCCAGGAGCCATCGGTAGAGGCTGTTGTTTGACCAACTACTTGCTCGCCCTTAAATAGTCGAATCAGCGAAGCAGCCTCGCCAGTCCCTTGGATTGTCGGTGTGGTGTTATTAGTAATGTTGTCACTATTGCTGGTTCCAGTATCCGTACTGGGTGTCAGCCTCAAGTTACTAGGCGCAGCAGGAGCTGTCGTATCAATTACGACATCTAGTGAGGCTGAGGTTGGGCTGATGTTCCCTGCTACATCGGTAGCAATGGCTGTCAGGGTATGGATACCATCTGCTAAGTTGTTCGTAGCAAGAAGCCAGGTGTTGGTGGCAGTGGCTGTTGTTTGACCGACCAATTGCCCATTGCTGAATAGCTGCACCAAGTTCCCAGGAGCCGTAGTGCCAGCAATCGTTGGCGTGCTGTTGTTGGTGATGTTATCGGTGTTGCTAGAGCCGCTGTCGCTCGTTGCCATCAGGTCTAAATCATTCGGGGCAGCAGGAGCAGTTGTGTCAATCGTAACTGCTAACGGCTGGGAAAGATTGCTGACATTGCCAGCCTTATCCTCTGCTGTTGCATTAAATGTGTAGCTTCCATCAGCCAAGGAGTCAATAGCCAGTTGCCAGGAGCTATTATCAGTAGCAGTGGCTTGACCTACCAAAAGTCCATCTTTGAAAACCCGCACGCTCGCTCCAGCCTCAGCTTGCCCCGACAAACTGGGTGTAGGATTTTTCGTTATTCCATCACTATTGCTGATTCCGGTGTCAGTAGCCCCACTCAGTTTCAAACTGCTAGGAACTGTTGGCGCAATGGTGTCAATCACTACGTTCAAGGGTACAGAAACTGGACTGGCATTGCCTGCTACATCAACGGCTTTTGCTGTCAATGTTTGGGTGCCTTCTGTCAGTGGCGTAGTAGTAATCTGCCAAGAGCCATTTTCGTCAGATGAGGTCTGACCCACCAGTTGTCCGTTACTGAATAGTTGTACTAAATGCCCAGAAACTGCTGTTCCTAAAATTGTCGGAGTGGAATTATTAGTGATTTTGTCGCTATTGCTAGCACCACTGTCGCTCGCTGCTAGCAGAGCCAAACTCGGAGGCGTTGTTGGAGCAATTGTATCGAGGGTAAAGTTGACATCTAATAAGAGTTTATGTGAGTTGCCGCGTTCATCTTGAACCCATAAATGCAGAGCATGAAAACCGTCTGATAAGGTTCCACCATTAATTTGCTCTAGAGTGGCGCGGTCAAAAGTAAAGCTGCTATCTGATTTGAGGTAAGGCAGCACATTTAAGTATTTACCTTTAGGCGTGTTATCAAAACCTGCCTGAAACTTTTTGATCCGGTCAGTGCCAGTAATTCTGCCTGCAATGGTGGGGTCGGAGGTAATGCCGTCAGTGTTGGTGCCAGCCGAAGCAGTGTCATTGACTAGGGCTGCTGTAATCTTTGGTTCTATGTTAGCTTTAGTTTTCAAACTACTGGCAGCATTTGTCACTGGGTCATTAGCAGTGAAGCTGACTAGTGGAGTATTGCTCGTGCTGCCCGTGAGTAGGTCTTTGTCCGGCGTGCTGTTGTTTGTTTTACTCTTGCTATTTGGTGATAGATAGGGAAGGGAAGCGAGATGTGGTGGTGGATTGAATAGCAGCGGTTGGTCAAAAGTGCTGCCCGTCGGATTAGTGGGGTGAGCAGAATCCTGTTGCGACTGGGAAGCGTTATTGCCTTTCTCCAGCTCCTTTTTTGAGAGGCGGTCTAGTTCCACGGAAAAGGGATCGGCAGCAGCCGAAGCTTTGAGTTCTCGTACTAGACCTAAAGAGGCGGGATTATCATCCAAAGCTGGACTTAATGTAGCACTGTCTAGTAAAGATTTAACTAGATCTCCACCTACAGAAGACGTGCCGCTGCTGCCAATATTCCCTGGAATTCCCATTCCTAACCCCTTATCTGTGACGGTTTCGTATCAAATGTTTAATGCAATGACTTTGCTCTAGAATGCAGTTGAGTCATCAACTACCTGCGTCTAGCAATGAATTTTTTTGGTCAAATCTAATACTAGTAATGGCTGCTCCCAACCAAGTCCCGCCTTGGAAAAGGGCTGACTAACACTTCACTTCGCCTTGGGCTGAAGTGTTTTGTCTAAAAACTTTTGGATGAATTGGATAGATTAAGCCTGCTGTGTTTCCGAACCAGGTAGCGTTCGACCGTGACACCAGTAGAAAACTGGTTTGACTACAACAGCTTGGCATACCTATATATGTAGGTGACAAGTCTTCTAAGTATTCTTCAAGAAAAAAATATACTCGAAACTCTACTAATCTAAGCGTTCGGGTTGCCAGAATCCGGTGTAGTGACAGGTTGAGGCACTGGCAACTAGATTAGATAGTTATTAATGGTATGTGAAGTTTCAGTGCGCTCTTTGGTAATTGGTTAAGACATTCTCGTACTGCCACTTCCCACTTGTCCAATCAGAGTCAATCTGTGCCTTGAAGTCGGGATGAGTGAAATCTCTTGAGCGCTCTGTTGGCAGACAATTCTACAGGCTAAATCCCCTGCTCCGTTTACGTTCGGCTTGAAGCTGCCGCTGTTCCTGTTGCAGATCCCTGTTCACCCTTGACCGTAAGGAGCGCATTCTCTCTCGTTCTTCTCTTGTGGGAGCAAACACAACAGTTTTCTCCCCTTCCACCCGAAGAATCTCTCGGTTATCCGCTTTCACACTCACACTGACGGTATTACCTATTTGTTTAAGTCTCCATTGATTACCGTCAAGAGTTAGCTCGCCGTCCGGTTGTGGTTGAGTGCCAATGAGCCTAAACAACTGCTGCACGGCAGTAGCTGTTTCTCTACCTTCCTGCTGCCGTTGCAGCTCCTGGCGCTGTTCTTCTTTTATCCGCTCTAGCCTAGTTTGGACTTGGGGAGTGTTGAGGTATTCTCTCAACTGCTCCATTTCTTGAGTTTGGGGGGATGATTGCCAGTGGCGGTATTCCTCCCTTTGGCTATGCCATTCTTCTACTCTCTTACCCGCTGCCATCCAGTTAGAATAAACTTTATCCTTTTGGGCTGATATTCTTTCGAGTTCAGCAATTTCAGTCTTGTATTTGGGTAGCAACCGTGACAACCAAGAAGCTTGTTCTATTTTGTCCAGTTTTTCCCTAGTTTGTTGGAATAAATCGTCATATTTGGCTGCTAATCTCCGCTCATCTCTTTGGAGCCGTTGCAGGTCTTGCTCGTTGGGATGAGTCGGCTTCTTGGCGAAGTATGCCGCTACTTTCTTTTGGGCTGCTAATAATTCGGCATCGCCCAGTTGGGGCGTTAACTCCTTAATGCGGCGCTGTATCCCATTCCAACTGTAGTCAGTCCCTAATTTATTGCCAGGAGTAGCAACAGTGACACCATCTTGAGTGTATTGGTAGGAGATGCCGCTGATACTGCCATCCCGTTTTTGGCGAGTTTGGATCTGCACTCCGGCTGCTTGCATCTTCTCGATAAATTGCTCCGGCGTGGTACAGGTGGGTAGTACGAGATCGGCAATGTCTTGAATCTGTTGTTTGACACTGGGGGTTGAATGCTGACAATCGGCTTCTTCTCTTCGCTGCTGCTCAAATTGCCCCTTAGTTATTCCCCGTCGCTCCACTTCCCAACTGCTCATCACTGGAGTTAGGTTGTATTCCCTTTCCAAGGAGCGAATGATGTCTTGACTCTTACGATAGTCCCAACTGTCATCCACAACTGACCCGTCCAGCTTGACCCTAGCAGCGACGATGTGGATGTGGTCGTGGTCGCGGTCGAAGTGACGCACTACTATATATTGATTGCGAGTAAATCCCATCTGCTGGAGGTAATCGGCAGCAATAGAATTCCAGCGTTCGTCATCGACGTGTTCGGCATAGTCTTCATGCTTGGGCAGGGATAAGCTGGCGTGGAACACTGGCTGCTTGATATCGGGGTTGAGTTGGCGCGAGAGTTTGAATTCAGATGCCAATTCCCGTGCGTTCTCTCCCAACATATTCCCGCCAATCAGCTCTGCCTGCTCCTTCTCCAACAGGTAGCTCAAGCAGCCCCTAAATCCTCGCCCTTTAGAAATGTTACCGATCACCGACGATCTCCAGTCCCAATTGCTTAATGGTTTGGTAAACCTTTTGCCAATGTTCCACTGTCACTTTAGGTTCGTGTCCCATCTTTACTGCCGTGTTAGCTGCTTTGGCTAGTTGGTTGACGTTGTTGCCCAACTTCGCCAGCTGCTCGTAAGTGGCGATCGCGATTTCACTTTTGGGTTGGGGTAGCGGTTGCGATAACGCAGCGCGTCTGACTGCTTCGCTGAAAGTTAGCGAGCTGGCGATCGCCTTTTGACTGACTGCCGCGTATTCATCTTCGGTGAATCGGATGCGTACCATCCGAGTGCGTTTCGGTTTTGGTTTACTCACGCAGGCATTATCTCCAATCCAACTCTGGCTCGTTGTAGCGCAGCGGTGCTGACGGCTTGCGAGATCTCTCCATCCCACTCCTGCTGTTTGATGCCGTCGGCAACAACGAGCATGGGGGAGTCCAGAGGGGGGGAACCCCTTCTGGCAAGCTGCCGCCGTCCCTAGAATAACACGGGGAGGGAGTAGTTGTTGCTACAGCGGCATAGCTTGCTCCTTACCAAGATCTATGGGGGTAACGGAGAGTCCTGCGGTGGCGGGGTGCTGTGGGAACTATGGGGATGTATGTGGTGGTGATGGGTCATTGGGTAGACGAGGAGGACTGCGGAGGCGAGGCACGACGAGCCGTCCCGATGGGTCGCTCTGCGATGACGAAGCGCGGGTACGATGGTCGGATGATGGCTGAAAACCCCGACGGGAACCTTCGCTCGTGCCCACTGGGATCTTCGCGGGGACATCGCCATGCTTCTCTCGGACTGCTGCGTGCTTCTCCCTGACTGCTCCGTGCTTCTCTATAGCTGAAATGAAGGTATTGAGTCAGCTCAGAGCGACGATGAACTTCCGCCGGACTTCACGGTGCTTCTCTATGCTGAAAAAAGACACCGCCTTGCTTATTCGCGGACGGAATGCTTTTCTGTTCACATATGAACTTTTGTCAAGGGAGTTGTAGTACCAATGTCGCTTTGTGAAGCACAACAGCCCGAATGGATTGCCCTAGGGGTTGTAACTAAATTGAAAGCGGCTCATCAAGTCCAAGCGCGTAACTTTCGGAATCACTGCTCATTTCACCCCAAGATCGCGCACGATCTATTCAGGGAATTATTAGGGAATTACTAGGGAAAGTTGGTGGCACTTCACTCAGATTCTTGAGAAAATTCGCTCTTTATTAGGAATGAGCATGACTTCATTGACTCTACTTGGGGCATGGTAGGGAATTAGTAGGGAAAGACTAGGGGAAGTTAGTGGCAGCTCTAGCTACATAAAAACAGCTAGTTAAAGCGAATGACTTGTGTTGTCGTTTCATTGTCGTTTCATCGTCGTTACATCGTCGTCTCACCGTCGTCTCATCGTCGTTCATGCACTGTGATGAGCGAAAAAACTAGAGCAAGTGACATCGGTTATCATTTCATCGTCGTCCCATCGTCGTCCCATCGTCGTCTTATCGTCGTCTTATCGTCGTCCCATCGTTACTTCACCACCACCTGTTTCCCTGTTCAAGCCTAAACGCGGGTGAAAGCGTTAGAGAACAGACACTCCCTCTTGAGGCATCAATCTCGCAGTCGCTCTTGCAGCCCAATTGCAGCCTAATTACAGTCCAATTGCAGTGACCAACCACCAATTTCTTCAGCTCAAATACAGTCCAATCGCAGTCCAATTGCAGTTGAATCGCACTCGTCAAACACTTTTCACGCTTGTGTCACCTCAACTGCATTTAAAGGGGTGTAAAGCACAGTCGAATTACAATTAACCACAGTTAAATTGCAGCCGAACCGCAGCGATCAACGACTCCTGCCAGAGCGATTGTGGAAGGAAACCTTCCACACCATCCCGCTCGTACTACGCCCCGATTCGGGGCTACGCTATTGCTCCTAATCGTCGCAGCACCTGTCGCTCCAAATGGAGCTGAAAAACACTGCTCAAAGCCATGCTGTGACAGGCTTTGGGGCTGAGAAATTTGAGAAATAGCGCAGTTGTTATTAGGGGTACGCAGTGACGTGCGAAAAGCAGCAGCTTTCGCTCTCGAAAGTCACTTGTCAGTTGAGCATCTACCCAAGACGAGCGGGGGAATGAAAAAGCGGATTGTCGCTGTTTGTAGTTTGGTGAGAGTCCATTGGACATCCGGCAGATCCAATATCGGATCGTCGGATGTCCGGTGTTGACGCTCCAGGTATAGTGACTCAAGCAGTGCCACTACAGGTAAAAGTAGGAGAGAAATCGCATCATTATATTAGTGCCGCACTCTTCAAGTCGGGATAGAATTGGAGTCACTGTATTGTGGTTCTATGGAAGTCACGCCAGCTCCGGTCACTTTGGCTTTTGAAAGTCATTCCATCCGCTACTTCTCTCTAGACGATGTGATGGAATGGGTAGCCACTGATGTTTGTGCTGCTGTGAAATTAAGTGGTAGAGCTAAAACACAAGCCCTAGAAAGGTTAGAGCCGGATGACATAGCGACCAGAACTACCAACATCCTTGGTAGAAAACAAAAGCTTGTCACCGTAACTGAAGCTGGTTTGTACCAATTGCTCTGCCACGGCGACAAAACAATCGCCAAGCGATTCAAGCACTGGTTGTGCCGTGAAGTGTTACCTCAAGTCAATTCGGGTGAAATGGATTCCCAGTTGGCAGCGGCTACTCAACAAATTTACCAACTTAAACAGAAGCTAGAACTAGCGAATGCCACAGCGCAATCGACTCAAACAGCACTCAAAGATGCTAGAGAACGGGCAAAGTGGTCGGAGCGGATGAACGAACTGAGATTGCGCGAACTGGAGCAACAGCGCCAAACGATCGCCTCGCTCAAATCCCAACTCACCAGCACCCAGCAGGAACTCGAACAATGTCAAAAAATTATCGTTCAGACTGCAAGCTTGTTGGGAACGAAGGCGACGGAGATTTATCACGACTCAAGCGACACTGACGAGCAGGGGCAGATCTAGCAGTCTCCCCCTGCGACTCGATGCCACACGTCACATTCTTTTATGGTTTAATACCTTTAAGTGTTATCATGATTAACACGCGCAGGGGATTAAATGGTAGCGTTGCCGCTATAGGGTCTCAATGTCAACTGATTTCCCCTATATACTGACCAACCACGCCCGAAAAAGAATTATGCAGCGGGGTATTTCTCTTGACTGGATAGTACGTGTATTAGAAAATCCAGACCACGAGCAACCCGATGCAGAAGACCCAGAGTTATTTAAAGCGTGGGGTTATATTCCTGAGTTGGGAAACCGAGTATTATGTGTTGTCTATAATGAAACCAGCACTCCCTGGCGAATTGTTACTGCTTACTTCGACCGCGCTCCTTGGGACAGATGATGAAAATAGATTTCGATCCTGAAGTTGATGCCGCCTACCTGCAACTAGATGACACAAAAATTCTGAATTCAGAAGAAGTGATGCCTGGTGTTGTTTTCGATTTCAATGAGCAAGGCGGCGTAGTAGGCGTTGAGATCTTGGGGGTGAGAAAGAAAAACCCCAGCCATCTATTGAATCTTAAGATTCCATTTCTATGTCCCGATGATAGAAAAGCATTTGAGAGCTTTCTCATGGAACACGCTCAGGTATAAGCTCAAAGCATAACCCTGCGTCACTAAGAGAGCGAAGGCTTCTTCGAGCTTAAAGTTTTATAGTTTAATACCTTTAAGCGTTAATTGTTTATGACTAGAGGCAAACGAAGATAGAATCTAAGTGGAGAGCGGGTTGAAGCTTCTACAATCGTATAAAGGTTTAATACCTTTATGAGCTGAAACAATTAAAGAATTTAGGGATTAGGTATGTTGAAGGTGGCTGTATTCAATCTCAAAGGCGGCACGGGCAAAAGCACGACAGCTTTAAACCTGGGTTCCGCTCTGGCTAGCCCCAAGCGGAGAGTGTTGTTAATTGACCTGGATGGGCAGCGGACGCTTTCATTTGGCTTGGGGATGGATGGGCAGAGTCCTACAGCACTGGATTGGTTAACTTCGGAGGGGCTATTTATTCCCCTGGCGACAAAAACCAAAAACCTGTCGCTGATTCCTGGGGATATTGGACTGTTTCGTTTGAGTGCGGAATCAGACTTGTTTGCTCCAGCATTATCGCGGTTGACTGGTTTCTTCGACGTGGCATTGATGGACTGTCCGCCTTCTTTGAGCGTAGCATCAGTGCAGGCAATCTTGAGTAGCGATCGCGTTTTAGTGCCAACATTATGCGAACCTGCGGCACTGCGCGGATTTTCCGAGGCGATAACGCTGATTCGAGATGAAAGACCCGACTTGCCCATTGAGGCGCTGCGGGTGCGCTATAAGCCGCGATTGGTTCTGACCCGCGAGGCGGATGATTTACTCATAGAATCGGCTGTGGAGATGAACTATCGACTTCTACACACGATAATTCCCGAAAATATCAGTGTGGCTGAGTCCATCGCAGTGCAGAAATCGGTTTTAGACTACGCCTCGAAATCAAGTGGGGCGGCATCTTATCAATCTCTGGCTAAAGAATGCAGCAAAATGTGGAGGGTAGCATGACTTCTAAAGGATCTCGAATGGGAGGCTTGGGGAAGCTGAGTGACTTTGGCAAAACGAGTCAGCCACAACAACAGGAAAAGCCAACTCCATCACCAGAAATCATCGCTCGGTCGCACGCCATCGCGAAGCCAACCGTCGAACAAAAACAACAGCCCTCGCTGGAGAAACTGGTCAATATAAATATCAAGATTACTCGCGCTCAGCAGCAATGGTTAGCTGATACGGCGCGAGAAGTGCGCGACAACAATGACACCCCTGTTGCCCCGCAAGATCGCGTGTTCCCCCAACACCTCATCGGTGTAGCGATAGACTTACTACAAGATACCGACATTGACTGGAGCCAAATTAAGAATCTAGAGGATTTGCGGCAAGCTCTAAAGCTATAAAGGTTTGATGAATTAATAGTCTAATACCATAAAGAAATTGGGAAAGCCTTCTGCCTCATTCCCCCACTAGTGCCAGCGCCCGCTCCATTACGCGGTCAGACAGATACATACCAGATAGGCGCAGCTGCTCCAAAACTGGTCGTGCTGCCCCAATCGTGCCGCGTTGTTTGGCTGTTAGCACCAAACCAAGCGTTCCCCTGACAGGAATCCCTAGAGTTGTAGCACAGCGACGGGCTGCTAAATCGTCTACAATCACCTCAGTATTGGGATTGACTATGCCCCAAGTCAAAACAGCAGATTCACCTGCTCCTAAATCCCATGATTGGATTAGCTCTGGTACTGGTGGAGTTTCAACGACGACGAGCCATTCTGTTTGGGCAAGCGCGGCGGCTGTCACGTCCGTTTCTCCATACTGCCCGATCTCCATCGCCACGGCAGCGGGTACGACAATTTCTTGACTCACTAGCTGCAATAGATTGAGTAAGCCTGCTTTGGTTAAGAGAATCAGCGGCGAGGCGTTGATAGCAGGACGCTCAGCCACGCTCTAACTCCCGTTGCAGGTCGTCAAAGTCTACGGCAAATACATCGACTTGCTCGCGGCTAAGTGCCATGAGAAAGTCTCGACGATTCAAACCCGCGATAGTAGCAGCTTTCTCCTGAGAGATTTCGCTCTTTTGATACCAATAGATAGCAGCAGCCAGACGCAATTCCCGCACGAATTCCTCTGGAGAACGGCGTAGGGCGGAGAAGACTTCTTCGGGTAGGTCTAACGTGACTTTAGGCATAGGGATATTGAGTGTGATTAGCTTATGGGCGCTAGTATATTGAATCTAGCGTGGGGCGGAAAGCGCTTCAGCCACAGCCTGCCTTTAACAACAGCGTCACAGGACGTGGACAGTTTCCGCGCCTTAGTGCCAAAGCTCCTTCATCACGTCGCACCTGCATTGTCTTGCGGCGGGCGAATCTGTCCCAAAAATCTATAGGACTGCCCCAAAGCATCGAAGAGAGTGTAGCGCCGCTCTTGCTCGATGAGGTTGGCAACAGCGATGCAACTGTGGACGAAGTAGCCAGCTACCCACTCACCCGCGCTGGTCAAAATCTCCACTGGTTGAAGCCGACGATTAAGCATCTGCGCCGGAATAAAATACCGGAAGCTTCGTGTCTTGTCGTAGGGATAACAATTGGTCGGAGGGGATGATAAAGCTTCCGGTATTTTATTTTCAAGCTCCTCCTCAGCAGGCTGCTTTTGTTTAGCTTCTGGCACAGTAGGCGATGGATTTGGAGGCTGCGACTGTGGAACAGTTCCCGCATCGGGTTCGGGTGGCGTTTGATGGCTGACGCTGTTATCTACCTGTTGCACCGCAGGCTGTGGCTGGTTGCCCATGTTTTCTGGACTTGGCTCTACAGAGAGTGGTGGATTTGAGTCTAGTTGTGGATTGCAGGCGTTTTCTTGATGTGAGTTGGCTTCATCAACAGTGGGGGTTACAGGGTTTTCTTGAGCGTTTGGCTCTGGCTCAGCTTGACTGGGTGTGTTGGTGGCGTTTGGCTCCTTATCGGTTTGACTGGGTGTATCGGCGGCATCGGCTAGGGCGGGACCATCAGGAGTCATGATGACACCCTGTGTCTGCTCCACCCAGGCTTTAATGTTGGGGCGCAGGATAATAGCATTCTGCCATGCTACCCGCTTCTGGGCTACCAACTGCTCAAGGGTAGGTGGGATTGGTTGGGTCAGCATTTGTGGCGGTGGCGTGTAGACCTGCACGCCCCAACTGGTGCTGCTTTTTGACTGTCGGGGTTTCCAACCGGAACGCAGTGCGTTGTATAAATACCCAGTCGCATTCTCCATAGTCTTCACGCCCTTAGCTGACTCCTCACTCAATGCCAAAATTGCATTTTCCAGGTGATAGGGATTGTCCAAAATCGCCCGCTGAAGTCGCTCGGCGTGTAGGTCTACATTCAACTGCTCCAGAGTTGCTTGGTACTGCCACAGAATCTCTTGTACTTCCTCGTCCAGCTCTTTTATGCGGATGGGTTTGGGCGATCGCTTTCTGTCTTGGGGCAGATCTCGCTCAATTCGCTCTTGCGCTGCATTCAACGTCGCTATGTACTGCTGGGCTGCTTTTATCTTTTCATCGCCATCGAGCGATGTCGCGGCGGAATTTTCTTCTTGACTAGAAGCGGATGCCACCCCACTCAAAGCCTTTTGTAGTCGAACAGAGGATGTTGGGCTGCTTTGAGCCAAAGTTGAAATCTCGTCACTACCAACTTCTTTGTCCGCTTCTTTCCTGTCAATTTTTAAATCAATTGCCGGATTTGATTTGGAAGTATTTGGTAATTCTTTGTATATAGATGAGGTTGGCAAAAGTGTAGAATGCATTGTGGCATTATTGCTTGATGCATTTGGCAATGTTGCACAATCGTCGATTTTAGGAAGTTTCAGGCTTTCGGACTCAACAGGAGCGTCGGTCGGGTAGACCAGGGCGGTAGAGTCAGATAAGTGTCTGCCGCGCAGTTGCAGTCCTTTGGTAAATTGCGGCGGACTCTTATAATCGCGGTTGAGATCTAATCCGAGCGGATTCCATCCCGTTTCAACAGCTATACGGTAGTAGTCCAGCGTGCTGTATTTCTTGCGGTCGAACGGGTTGTGGCTGAAGTTGTTGGAGACGACGTAGCCTAGTTTCTCTAGAGAGCGCCGGATGCGCCCTACTGTATACTCGGACATCCAAGGGAATTGTTCAAGCCACTCCCAGGCAGTGTTGTAGATCCAATGAAAGCCTTCTTTATATATCCCTACGTCTGACTTCTGCAACCAGTAGTGCA
>NZ_PYCI01000223.1:0-5354 GCF_003015105.1 Chroococcidiopsis sp. CCALA 051
TGTAATACACCGTCAAGTTTAGAATTCCAATGTTAAGCAATATTTCGCCAACAGTATCCGTATCTCGGCGGCCACCCCAGTCCACCAAATTTGCGAGTCGTCGTACTGTCGGCTTGGCGAAAGTACTCAAATACATGGGGCAAAAAGTCAAGATGAATCCCCTTGCCTGTATCGCTCACGGAGATTTGAGCTTGAGTGCCATTGCGTTGTAAACGAATTTCCACCCGTCCAGCTTCAGGCGTGAATTTGACGGCATTGGAAAGTAAATTCCAAATGACTTGCTGCAAGCGGCTAGCATCCCCTAAAACTTGTAGTTCCTCCGATCCGGCGACGAGTTGCAGCTCGATTGATTTTGCTTCAGATGCCAAGCGCACGGTTTCTAATGCAGCTTGCGCGAGCGGTTTTAGCGCCACTGGGAAAACATTGAGGCTGAGTTTGCCTTGCAAAATCCGCGAGACATCTAATAAATCGGCAATCAGTTGTGCCTGTAACTTGGCGTTGCGCTCGATTGTTTCTAACGCCTGGGCTGTTTTTCCAGCGTCAAACTTACGGCTTCGCAGGAGTTTAGTCCATCCTAAGATGGGGTTGAGTGGAGAGCGCAGCTCGTGGGAGAGTACGGCTAAAAACTCATCCTTAATCCGGTTTGCTTCGATCAATTGCTCGGTTTGCTGCTGCAACATCTCCTCGGTTTGCTTGCGGTCTTCAATATCGATCGCCGTTCCCACCCAATTAACGATCTGACCTGTGGCATCTCGGACGGGAGCGACCGAAGCTAAGTGCCAGCGATACTGTCCGTCCCGATCGCGGCGAAAGCGATATTCAATTTCATAACTCTCGCCTGTTACAATCGCATTCTGCCAAATTACTTGAGTCCGCTCTCGGTCGTCAGGATGCAATACTGATGCCCAACCAAAATCGAGAGTCTGCTCTGGAGTCAACCCAGTATAGCGATAACAGTGCGGGTTGCAGTAAGTGACTTGACCGTTGGGGAGGGAAATCCAGACAAATTGAGGCAGTCCTTCTGCCAGGAGACGATACTGTTGTTCGCTAATGCTAACTTGCTCGTATAGCCGTGAAAGCAAGTCAGAGCGATCGCGTTCCATTAACGAGTGATAGCGGGTTTCGATAAAGCTATTACCCAGCGTTGAGAGCAATTTACCATAGGTTCGCAACGTCTTTCGAGCCACGGGACGCTGTCGCGATGCCTGCCGCCAGACTGCTTGAGGAGAAAGATTTAATCGTTTAGCATTTTGCTCTAGTTCTAGTTGCAGCCGATCGGGAAACTGGTCAAACACCTGCCCTGCGATCAGAGTGCCAACCGAGCGATCGCCCAAGCGCAAGGGGATGACAAAATGAGCGAAACCCAGGTCATCGCTGATTAATACCAGTTCGTTTCGTTGCAGTGCCTCGGCGATCGCCGTGCAGGGTTTGGAGCGAACCAAACAGAACGGGCAAACACCAGGTTTCTCCGTTATTTGAGTTTGAAATAGCTGCCAAAGCGGTTGAGGATTAATATACTCTCCGATCGCGCTCCCCTGAGTATCGGTCAAAACCACAGCCAAGTTCATTGCTAAGGCATACTCTTCTAGCACCGAATGCCAAATTAAGGGGTCAAGAAGCGCTTGCAGCACCTCTACTCGCAGTTGACGCAATTCATTCATTGAAAACCAATCGAGATTCCAAAATCACTGCACTCCTGACGCTTCCTTTTATAACTCGTACTAATTTGCTTGGTTTCAGTCATCTATCTGAGGAGGAATATTACGATTGAATCGAGTCGGCGCTCGACTCAACAGATTGTAGTAGCTACTAAAAGGAAGGTTAGAGATCTCGCTAATTCCTTCTGGAACAAGCACGATCCCGCCCCGTTCGATGCGATACTGTCGGGTGATGTATTGATGTTTGCATCCTCGCGCTTTCGCGACGGTAATTGCCCGATTCATCATGTTGCCCAGTTCAACATAGCTCAACAAAATGACGTTATCAACTACAGAAGTGACATTAGAATCGCTCATGAAGCGAGTCATGCCGAATAATTCTGGGTTTTCGTAGCTGATAAATGCGGTCATTAGTCGCTGCTTGGTGAAGGCAATCAATCCGTGGAGAAACTCGCGAAACTTCCGCTCGTCGCCGATCGCGTTGCTGTAAGTCGTGATGCCATCTACTACAATGCGGTCGATCTGGTGTTCCTCAATAGTACGGGCAATTAAATCGAAGTGAACGTTGACTTCCAGTTCCAATGGTGAGTCATGCAAAAGGTAGATCGTGCCAGCTTCCACCTGTTCCCGCATATTCAGACCCAGCGCGTCCGCATTGCGAAGGATTTGTTCTGGATGCTCGTCTAGGGTGACAAGCAAACCTCGCTTGCCTGCATTTCGCGCCCCCTCCACCAGCACCTGATACCCCAAATTCGATTTTCCGGTTCCTGACGCACCAGTTACTATCGTCACAGATCCTTCATACAGCCCGCCTCCCGTCAAGTCATCTAACATGGCGTTGCCAATTGCCGATTTCTGAATGGTAGAAGTCGGTTGATAACCCGTTGCCTGCACGCGACACTGGACGCGGCGAAACACTTTTAGCCCTTGACCTGCTTTGATTTGCAGGGTATGTACGCCTGCCTCAAACCCTTGTCCTCGGCTTTTAAGAATTTCAATCCGCCGATAAGCGCCTGCTGGGTAGTCGCCTCGCTGCAACTGGATCACCGTATCAGCCAAAAATTCTGCGGTTTCTAACGTCTGCGCTGGTTCTCCGTGCAACGCCCGTTCGTGGGCAAACAGGGGAGTAATGCCTTCACGGTCTAAGCCCTCAATAATCTGCTGCAATAGTTCGCGGTAAGAGCCAGAACCATTTGCTGGCAAAGCAGAATTGCCATTACTGGCAGTCGGACGCAATAGCGCAATGCTATCAATGAAAATGCGCCGCGCTCCCAGCTCGATCGCCGTTTCCATCAGCAAGCTATCCGCAGAGCGCAACTCCTGTTCCAGAATTTGTGGTGTTGTAAAGATAATTCGCAATCGGTTTTGCTGCTGCAATTCCTCTAGGTTCCAGTTAAACGCAGCCGTATCCCGTAATAGCTTGCGCGGGCTGGTTTCAAACACCACAATAATTCCAGGTTCGTCGTACTCGACAATACCACGGTAGATAAATTCCGTACCCAGCAAACTTTTCCCTGCTCCAGCTTCCCCTTCAACCAGGATGACATTGCCTCTGGAAATGCCGCCCAGGAAGATCGTATCCAACCCCTGAATTCCCGTTCGGACTAAGTTACCATTCGCCACCCTGTTTCTCCTCTACCTTGGCGCGATCGCTACTCATGCTCAACGTTACCACGATATCGTCTGCGAGCTAAAAGTCGTCGGACTGGATGTGCGTTTTTTAGCCCAATTAGTCGTTCAAACGCTTCCTGGCAGGGTGGCTCGACTGGTGGAACTAGGCGATGCAGTCGCGCTCCTCGACTCGCTCGCGATCTCTCAACTAGTCCTAGAGATTCTAAAGTCTTAAGCGCTTCAACAATTAGATTGGATCCATAATTCAGCAAATGACTGATCTGTTCGGCATTAATCAAACTAGATTGGTGACGATACAGGTAAACTAACACGTCCCATTCAATCAATTGCTGAATCCCCAATGTCTGGAGCCAAGATTCGATTTCAAACGCTGATACATCTTCTAAATCGGATTCGAGCATTTGGGTAATGATTTACACTAAGTATTGAAGAAAATTGTTGAAAAACTGTTTATATGTTAAGGTTCCTGGTTTCTCGTTAAGCTTTGTTGAAGTTGCCCGATCGCATCAGTAGACACTGGGAATTTGAGAATGCGTTTAAATACGTTATCTCCTGTTGAACGGAGCCTTGAGTTGATGCCTTGTCACACTAAAAAGTTATTAAAGTAGCTCAAGAATTACGTCTGCCCTAGGTGTGAACTCAGGCTGGTAGCTTTTTAGATTTTTACCTCTTACATTGTATAAATTGAAATGGCTTGGGAACGGAAACCAAATCGATCCAAATCTTCTAAACGTACAAGTTTTGTACGCGGGCAGTTTTAACTCGCCATCCTAAGTGCGCAGCCATTTCGCTTGACTCGTTAGAAACGAATCTATAACTCTAGCAATAAATTCAAAAATAAATTCAAACATAATTTCAAGCCTTTTCATCGGGCTGGCTTTCACCAAGAGCTTGATAAAAAGCTTTTTCGGCGGCGATTTGGTCGGCTCGTTTGGTATAGCGTTTGAAACTTTGCATTGACTTATGCCGAGTCAGTGTCATCACGTGATAAGTATCCATGCCCCTAAGTACCAAATCGGTAGCAAACGTGTGCCGGAACCGATGAGCGTGAAGATCGATCCCCGTCGCCTGCTGAATTGCATCGACAACATCTCGAATCCCCCAATAGGTAAGGCGCTTGCCAAAACTGCGGCGCGATCGCGAGATAAATAAAGGACTCGCGGGCTGAAGTTCTTCCCCTTGCTGCGATCGCGATTCCAGGTAGACATCCAAATCCATCCTGGCTCTTTCTTTGAGCGGTACGTAACCCTTACTGTCACTTTTGGCTTTACGAACGTGCAACCTCGTGCCGTCATAATCCTCTAAATTTAGTGCCGATACTTCTGCTGCCCGCAATCCATGTAGCAGAATCGAAACTAAGGCAGTATTGCGCTCTCGGTAATTGCTCTTTTCTGCTACCTGATAAATACTTACTAGCTCTGCCTCGCTTAAGTCTTGTGCCTCTGGTGATTCCAGCTCCAGTAAGTCGATTGTTTTGGTAGGATTTTTGGCAACGTACTCCGAATCGACCATCCATCCGTAGAAGTTTTTTAGAGTTGTCAGTACCCGATTTGCTGTCGCCGGTGCGAGGGATTTTTCTTCTAGCAAGTCATCTTTAAACATCGCCACCTGCCTGGGAGTCACTGCACCCCAAGCCGTCTGCGTCCAATTCATAAATCGCTGTAAGTCTTGGTGATATGCCTTCTTGCTGTTGTCACTAAGCGATCGCGCCATCAAGAATTCGTCCACCCGCGACTGCCGCAGATCTGTAGGTGGTTGAGATGGGATTACAGTTGGTGTTGGACTGGCAGTACGGACAATTTGAGTCGAGGACGGGATAATAACAGGTTCTGGGATAGGGCGGCGAGGCATAGAAGCACGTATTCCAGCTTTTTATATCGATCTCAGTTTAAACGATCGCGCTGAATGGCGCTCTACCGTCGGCATCTTTGAGTAATTATACTTAATCTGTTAATTTAAATCCCAAATAAGTATCCTTATCTGCTCTAAGACCAGCCTCAGACAAAATGAAAAAATCAGCGAGATCCAACAGCCGAAAAACCTTTGTACTGTACGATTGAGGAA
>NZ_PYCI01000224.1:0-5332 GCF_003015105.1 Chroococcidiopsis sp. CCALA 051
GGGAATTTAACTACTAACTTCTTCCCCGACTCCCGACTCCCGACTCCCTACACTCAAGAGAGGCAAATTATGACACCTCCTGAAAACACGACTCTAGAACAAGCAACCACGACAGTAGACAAGAAAGCACTGATTAAAGAAGTCCTAGAAGTTTACCCAGATAAAGCCAAGAAAAAACGAGAAAAACACCTCAACGTCTACGAAGAAGGAAAATCCGACTGCGGCGTTAAATCGAATATCAAGTCCGTCCCTGGTTCTATGACCACCCGTGGCTGTGCCTACGCAGGTTCTAAGGGTGTGGTCTGGGGTCCGATCAAAGATATGATCCACATCAGCCACGGTCCCGTAGGTTGCGGTTATTACTCCTGGTCTGGTCGTCGCAACTACTACATCGGTACGACAGGGATCGACACCTTCGGCACAATGCAATTTACTTCCGACTTCCAAGAACGCGATATCGTTTTCGGCGGTGACAAAAAACTGGCGAAGCTAATTACCGAGTTGGACGAACTTTTCCCACTCAACCGAGGCGTTTCCATTCAGTCTGAATGTCCCATTGGTCTAATTGGAGATGATATTGAAGCCGTAGCGAAAAAGGCAGCGAAAGAAATTGGTAAAACCGTTGTTCCAGTACGCTGCGAAGGTTTCCGTGGAGTTTCCCAATCGCTGGGACACCACATTGCTAATGATTCTATCCGTGACTGGGTTTTCCCCCAAGCAGATAAGAAGAAGAAAGAGTTGGGCATTGAAGGGACACCCTACGATGTTGCGATTATCGGTGACTACAACATTGGCGGTGATGCTTGGTCTAGCCGCATCCTGCTAGAAGAAATTGGCTTGCGCGTAGTCGCCCAGTGGTCGGGAGACGGCACGCTCCACGAAATGATGATGACTCCAACAGTGAAGCTGAATTTGGTTCACTGCTACCGCTCCATGAACTACATCAGCCGTCACATGGAAGAGGCTTATGGTATTCCCTGGTTGGAGTATAACTTCTTTGGTCCCACCAAGATTGCTGAGTCCTTGCGGGAGATTGCTTCTAAGTTTGACGAAACAATTCAGCAAAAAGCAGAAGAAGTTATCGCTAAATACCAGGCACAATGCGATGCAGTCATAAAGAAATATCTCCCGCGTCTCGAAGGCAAGACTGTAGCATTGATGGTTGGTGGCTTGCGTCCTCGTCACGTCGTCCCAGCTTTCTATGACTTGGGGATGAAGTTGATCGGTACTGGCTATGAATTCGGTCATGGCGACGATTACAAGCGTACCACTCACTACATCGAAAATGGCACGTTGATCTACGATGACGTTTCTGCTTTTGAATTCGAGCAGTTTGTTAAAGAATTGAAGCCGGATCTGATTGCTTCTGGAATTAAAGAAAAATACGTCTTCCAGAAAATGGCGCTGCCCTTCCGTCAAATGCACTCCTGGGATTACTCCGGTCCATATCACGGTTATGACGGCTTTGCAATTTTTGCTAGAGATATGGATTTAGCGCTGAATAGCCCGACATGGAGTTTAATCGGCGCTCCGTGGAAGAAAGAGAGCTGAGGGAGCTGAGGGAGCTGAGGGAGCTGAGGGAGCAAGACAATTCGTAAGTTGTAAGTAAAACCTCTTGCCTCTTCTCACACCCCACACCCCACACCCTACACCCTTTCTTCACGCACCACACACCACTTTCTTCCCCCAGCCCCTAATATTGGAGAACAGTCATGGCTCAAAACAACATAGACAACATTAAGGATCACGCTACGCTGTTTCATCAGGACGAGTACCAAGAGTTATTTCAGGCTAAAAAAGAGTTTGAAGGTGGGCATAGTCCAGAAGAGGTTGCCCGCGTTGCAGACTGGACGAAAACCTGGGAATACCGCGAAAAGAATTTTACTCGTGAAGCTTTGACCGTGAATCCTGCTAAAGCTTGTCAGCCTTTAGGCGCAATCCTGGCTGCTGTAGGTTTTGAAGGTACTCTGCCTTTCGTTCACGGTTCTCAAGGTTGCGTAGCTTACTTCCGCAGCCACTTTACTCGCCATTTCAAAGAACCATTTTCTGCTGTTTCTTCCTCTATGACTGAGGATGCAGCGGTGTTTGGCGGACTCAACAACATGATCGATGGCTTGGCGAATAGCTACAATCTCTACAAGCCGAAAATGATCGCCCTTTGCACTACCTGCATGGCAGAAGTCATTGGAGATGACTTGGGTGCTTTTATCAAAACTTCCAAGGAAAAAGGATCTGTACCCGAAGATTTTCCAGTTCCCTACGCCCATACGCCCAGCTTTGTCGGCTCCCACATTACGGGCTACGACAACATGATGAAAGGAATTCTGTCAAATCTGACTGAAGGCAAGAAGCAAGCAACAACCAACGGCAAGATCAACTTTATTCCTGGTTTTGAAACATATATTGGCAACTTGCGGGAAGTCAAGCGTTTAGCATCCTTGATGGGCGTTAACTATACTCTACTGGCAGATAATTCAGATTACCTCGACTCTCCTAATGATGGCGAGTACAGGATGTACCAGGGTGGCACTCCCTTAGAAGATGCAGCAGATTCGATTAATGCTGAAGCAACGATCGCTTTCCAAGCATACTCTACCACCAAGACGCGGGAGTACATTACAAAAGAGTGGAAACAAACCACTTCAGTTACCCGTCCTGTCGGTATCCGAGGCACGGATGAGTTTTTGATGAAACTATCAGAACTCACCGGACAGCCAATTCCCAAAGAATTAGAAGACGAACGGGGACGTGCAGTGGATGCGCTGACTGATTCCCAAGCATGGTTGCACGGCAAGCGCGTTGCTCTGTATGGCGATCCAGATCTCGTCATCGGATTGGTGCAATTTCTCCTAGAAGTGGGCGCTGAACCCGTACATATTGTAGTAACAAACAGCAACGAAGTATTCGAGCAAGAATTGCAAGCAATCTTGGATGCTAGCCCCTTTGGTAACACTGCCAAGATTTGGGGTGGTAAGGATCTGTGGCATATGCGATCGCTCCTCTTTACCGAACCTGTAGACTTACTGATCGGCAATTCCTACGGTAAGTATCTGTGGCGCGACACCCACACCCCACTCGTACGAATTGGCTATCCAATTTTCGATCGCCACCACTTGCACCGCTATGCCACCTATGGCTATCAAGGAGCAATCAACTTATTGAACTGGATCGTCAACACGCTACTCGACGAACTCGATCGCAACACCATTGTTCCCGCAAAAACCGATATTTCCTACGACTTGATTCGATAATCGCTGGGCGATCGGTAATTGGTAGTAGAGAAATCTTATCAATTACCAATTACCTCCCAATACCCCAATTCATCCCATCAGCCATGTCTACCATCACCCACACAAGCGATCGCTCTGTAATTCCCGAAAAAATTCCAGGCTTCGATCTACTCTCTCCCCTACGTCGATGGGTGAATCAAATCCAAATATGCGATCGCCATACTGCCCATCTCATTTGTCAAGTCATTCCCTGCTGCTGCCCTTTTGAACGAGACGTAACTCTACTCGGACGCACCTTTCACATTCCCGCACTCTGCGAACTAAATCCACTCTACAACGAGCTTATAGGCTTGCGCTTTCGCAGCCTATCCTACCTCTCAGATGAGTGTGGCGAAGATGTCACGAAATACATTTGTTAATCGGTAAGTCAAAAGTCAAAAGTCAAAACTGTTAGAAGTTAAAGATTACGACTAACCCCATGTGTGACTTTGTAATAGCCCCCGATCTTGCGGGGGTTGGGGGATCGGAGAACTGCGCCATTCACGAAGAGATCCCCCCTAGCCCACGCCACTTTGCTCAAGTCGGGAAACCCGCCCACGCAAGTGGCTCCCCTTCAAAAGGGGGGAACAAGAGTAAAGTTGCACCGAAGCGTGACTAACCACTCACCAGATCGTCCCACGCACCACTCCACCACCAGCTAAGTCATGAAAATCACCCAAGGTAAAATTAACGAGCTGCTCAGCGAGCCAGGATGCGAACACAATCACCACAAACAAGGACAAAAGAAAAATAAGTCCTGTCAGCAACAAGCTCAACCAGGAGCGGCTCAAGGGGGTTGTGCCTTTGATGGCGCATCGATCGCCCTCGTCCCCATTACTGATGCAGCTCATTTAGTCCACGGACCGATCGCTTGTTCTGGTAACTCTTGGGGTAGTCGTGGCAGTCTTTCTTCTGGTTCCCATCTCTACAAAATGGGCTTTACGACTGACTTGAATGAGAACGATGTCATCTTCGGCGGCGAAAAAAAGCTGTACAAAGCCATTATGGAAGTGCAGCAACGATACAATCCTGCTGCGGTATTTGTCTACTCTACCTGTGTCACTGCCCTGATTGGCGATGACTTGGATGCAGTCTGCGAAGCCGCTACTAATAAAATAGGTATACCCGTCGTCCCCGTGAATTCTCCTGGCTTTATTGGGAGTAAAAACCTTGGCAATCGTGTCGGTGGTGAAGCCTTACTAGAATACGTTATCGGTAGCGCCGAACCAGAATTTACCACCCCTTACGATATCAACTTGATTGGCGAGTACAACATCGCGGGAGAATTGTGGGATGTTTTGCCTCTGTTTGAAAAATTAGGTATTCGAGTCCTTGCCAAAATTACGGGTGATGCCAAGTACAACGAAGTTCGCTATGCCCACCGCGCCAAACTCAATGTGACGATCTGCTCCAAAGCGCTGATCAACGTGGTGAGAAAGATGGAGGAACGCTACGGCATTCCTTACATAGAAGAATCTTTCTACGGCGTGGATGACATGAATCGCTGTTTGCGCAATATTGCAGCAAAACTGGGCGATACAGATTTGCAAGAGCGAGTCGAGAAATTAATTGCCGAAGAAACTACGGCGTTAGATGTTGCCCTAGCCACGTATCGCGATCGCCTTCAAGGTAAGCGCGTTGTCCTTTATACCGGAGGTGTGAAAAGTTGGTCGATTATCTCTGCGGCTAAAGACTTGGGGATGGAAGTTGTCGCCACTAGCACGAAAAAAAGTACCGAGGAAGATAAAGCCCGCATTAAAGAACTGCTGGGTAAAGACGGCATCATGCTAGAAAAAGGCAATGCTCAAGAATTGCTACGGACGATCGCCCAAACAAAAGCAGATATGTTGATTGCTGGTGGTCGCAATCAATACACAGCCCTCAAAGCCAAAATTCCCTTTTTAGACATCAACCAAGAACGCCATCATCGCTACGCCGGATATACAGGCACGATCGAAATGGCGCGAGAACTGGATGAAGCCCTGCACAGCCCCGTGTGGAAACAAGTGCGTAAGCTCGCACCTTGGGAAGAGGGACAAGGGGAACAAGGAGACAAGGGGGAC
>NZ_PYCI01000100.1:0-24847 GCF_003015105.1 Chroococcidiopsis sp. CCALA 051
ACCCCCCATAAGCTGTATATTCCGTCTCCTGAAGGGTACGGAAGGCATACTTAAGATATAGAGGGAAATTACCTAACGGAATCTGCGGAGTACCTCTGACTCACAGCTTTTATAATCAGGGAAAATACCGATCCAGCGATTTTTGAAGCAAGATAATCTAGATAATCGAAAATACAAATTTTGCTGTTGCAGTAGAAGTCGATCTAAGTTTTTTTAAATTTAGTACCTGCTTGGTCGCGCTCTGGCTAATTTGGGCATCCTAAGTAGGAAGGAGTAATCTAAGGTGAGAAAGCGTGTTAGCCAAGACTGGACTGTTTATAAAAAATCTGCTATCAACCGCTGGAGTAGGGATACACTCAAATCGTTATCAACGGAAGTTGTCCGGTTATCATCTACAAAAACCTCACTGATGAAAAATGTTTCTATTTCATCACACTCATCCTTACCAGAGCGATCGCCCAAAATCTCCCTCACACGAATGCAGCCAGCAGAAGACTTAGCTCAACTGGGACAACAGATCCTTCAAGTCGCATTGAGTCACTCTGACTCAGAAACAGCACTAACGCAAATTGCCAAATTACTTGGAGAAGTGTTTCAAGTAGATGGCTGTATAATTACGTTTGCCCCTGGAGTCACAGAAACATCGGTAGTGGGTTCGTGGTATTTTAATGCAGCAGTCTCCGTCTCGCCGCAAAAGCTCCTTCAGCCACTCCAAAAGTTAGCAGCGACAATTCCCACTCAAGCTAGCTTGCTGGCAATTGACAATCTTCATGCTCTAACCCATGAAGCGTTAACAGAAGATAAAGACTTCCCACCTACAATTAAAGCAGTATTACAAATTCCGATTTGGGAGCAAAATAAGCTCACTAGCGTTATTAGCTTGCTTTGCTACGATGTCCGTCAGTGGGACGAGCTAGCTGCAAATGCAGCTCAACAACTCATGACATCGCTATCAATCGCGCTCGCTCACCTCGCCCAAGCCCAGTCTGTCGCTACTCTACAACGGCAGATCCAGACAGCTGCTCGTACTAAAGCTTTACTTAATCAACTCACAGTCGCTAGCCGCAGCTCGATGGAGCTGAATCAAGTGCTGCACATGGCGATCGCGGGTACAGCTCAAGCTTTGGCAGTCAGTCGCGCCTCGATTCTGTTATTGAAGTATGTCGAGCCACAACTGAGAAACAGAGTCAGAGAAAAACTACCTAGAGCTAAAGCAACAATTGCCAGCGAATGGTGTCAGGACGTACAAGCATATACTTGTGGAGCGCATCATAGCAAGAGCGCCGAACAATCTTTTTGGCTTTCCGAATGTGGGTTGTGCCAACAAGCGCTCGTGAATTCACCGCAACCAATAGCGATCGCCAGTCAAAGCGATCTACAGTTGAGCGATCTAACATCTTGTTTAGCGCCAATTTTTGATTTTTCGCAATTTCCTGCTGCCTTAATTTTACCAATCGAAAGCCAAGGGACAGTATTAGGCTTTTTAGTTTTGCAACACTGTGGCGATCGCCACTGGCATCCAGAAGAATTATCGCTGGTAGAGTTGGTTTGCGCCCAAATTGGGACGGCAATTATTCAAAACCAAACGCTACGTCAGGTACAATCTCTCGTAGACGACCGGACTTTGCAACTCCAGCGCAGTCTGGAAGTTCAAAGTTTACTTTATGAGAAAACCCGCAAGCACAACGAACAACTACGTCAACTCAATCAGTTAAAGGATGAGTTCCTCAGCACGATGAGCCACGAGTTACGCACACCGCTAACTAGCATGAGTTTGGCGATTCGGATGTTACGGCAACAAGGAATTACTCCAGAGCGTCAGGCTAAGTATTTGGATATTTTAGAAGAACAGTGCGATCGAGAAATCAACTTGATTGCTAACTTGCTCAAGCTTCAGCAACTTGAATCAAACCAAGCACCGCTGAAATTAGAAACTATAGATCTCAAAGTTAAACTGCAAGCCTTATCTCAGTCTTTCAGACAAACTTGGGTAGATAAAGGATTAAACATTCAGTTAGATATCCCAAAATCTTCTCTACTAGCGCAAACAGACGAGGAAGCGTTCGATCGCATTCTTCAAGAACTTTTAACCAATGCCGGGAAGTATTCTCACCCAGATACAACTGTAGTTTTGCAAGTCACGCATCAAGTCGATCTTCAGCTTAACCAAATTGTTTTACAACTGATCAACACTGGTGCTGGTATTTCTGAAGAAGAAAGAAAGTATATATTTGAAAAATTTAGGCGCGGTCAAGGTGTGACACAGCAAGCCATTCAGGGTACAGGATTGGGACTCGCTTTAGTAAAATGCTTAGTACAGCATTTAAATGGCAATATTGAAGTAACTAGCAATCCGACCGATGATTCTGCTGCCGCCTACGCAACCTGCTTTACTATTACCCTACCACAGACCTTTGCTCGTTAAAGTTTAACTATCTACAGTTTAATTATCATCGAACAGTGACTCAACAGTACGACGAATCCGATCTCGATTTCGAGCTTGATGATACCAATGGCGACGACATCGATGCTGCATCTTCAGCCGAGGATGTGGAAGTACAGACAGAAGAATTGGCACACCGTCAACGTCAAATTACCGCTAAAATTCAGATCTCCCACCCCGTAGAAAAGGTGTGGCAAGTTTTGACAGCCTACGACACCTTAGCCGATTTTATTCCCAACTTAGCGGTGAGTCGGCGGCTAGCTCATCCTTACGGTGGCATTCGTCTAGAGCAAGTTGGAACTCAGCGATTGCTGCGTTTCAACTTTTCTGCCAGAGTCGTTTTAGATTTAGAAGAAAAATTTCCCCACGAAATTCATTTCGACATGGTTGAGGGAGATTTAAAAGCTTATTCTGGGAAGTGGCTGCTAGAACCTTACTTTGTATGTGAAAATCCAGGCACAAATCTCTGTTATACAGTGCGAGTATTGCCCAAGCGTACTATGCCTGTAGCAATTGTCGAGCGCCGCCTGCGGCAGGATTTGCGATCGAACCTGCTAGCCATTCGCCGCCGCGTTGAGGAGTTATAGATAGCAGGGAGCGCACGAGCAGATGAAAAAGTCTTGGCACAAATAAACAAAAGAGGTAGTATTTACTACCTCTTTTATCTTTTATATACCCCCAGGGGAATTCGAATCCCCGTCGCCTCCGTGAAAGGGAGGTGTCCTAGGCCTCTAGACGATGGGGGCGCGTCTGAGTTCAACCTTATCTAGGTTAGCGAATCTAACGAGTTCTGTCAACACTTTCAGCAGAAAAAATCGCTCCACTCGATCTCTAGCAGATCGAGCCTATGTAAGGTTAGAAGAATTGCGCAGTCGCATCAGTTGACGACGCATGTGGGAAGAGGCTTCTAGCTCAGAGATCTCTTTGGTTTTCACGCAGGAGTGCAAAGGCTCTAAGTATTCATCTGCACCCGCTGTAAATGCGTCAATCAAGAGTTCTAATAATTTTTCGCGATCGTTCAAAACACAATTTTCTTCAATCAGCCGAAATTTCAAATGAATTTCACACTCGAAAACACCGACTTCTAGCTGTCGATTTGGATGTGATGCTGCGTCAGGATTCATTGCTTTAAACAAATTCTAATTGGGTGTGCAGTTGCTAGCAGAGTTGTCTGAAATACATCGCTCTCAGCATCGCTAGCTTTACCAAACATTTAGTTGAGACTCTAGCTGATGCTGATGAAAGCATCTCCAAGCAGTTATTGCTAGTAGCTTTCCCCATCCACTGATGCTCGGTGCTTGGCTCTTGTCTCCCTCCTGTGGTATTTTTTACCAAACCTCCTGCTAGGCAAAAAGTGCTTGTATCGCGCTCCAGCTAGTAGCAGATAGTAGTTTTGTAAAGAATGTCGTATTTGCATTTACCGATCTCGTTATACGTTCATAGATACAGTAAACGGCGCGTGCCAGCCCAGGTTATATGATGAAAATTTAGGAGTCGATTTAAGAGACAACTACTATTATTCAACCTTTAAGATTAATTACAGTAAAGTTTGTGTAAGGAATTTGTAAGGCTTTCAATAGTTTTTTGTATTTCGCCTTCACTACGTGCAATGTTTAGTTTTAATTTTTACAAAATTAGATACAGCAGTATTAGTAATATTGCTGGTGCTTCCTGGAAAAGGTCTTTACCTGAAATCATTCCATGTCAATTCTGGACTTTATTTGTCACTCAATTTATTAAGTATAAATAATTACAATCATTTATTTCAGTAGTTTAAGTTTGTCTCAGTAGCTTAGGACAGGATAACTTGTTAAAAATTTGTCTTCCCGCGAAGCGAGTCGTGAGTCATGGTAAATTCTCCGTAACTCTCGATTGGCTTTCTCTCGTCTCTTCCAGCGATAGGATAAGTAAAATATCATGGTATAAGCCTTTGGAGACTGCTGTTAATGAGTACTTGCGTTCGCGGTTTAATTTTTGTAGTTGATGATAATATCGATACCGATCAGATCATTCCCGCAGAATATTTAACGCTGGTTCCTTCCAAGCCGGATGAGTATGAGAAGCTTGGTAGTTACGCCATGATTGGCTTACCGGATCGTTACGGCAAGTTTATTGCTGCCGATGAAATGAAAACACGCTATTCAATTATTATCGCTGGAGAAAACTTTGGGTGCGGGTCGTCTCGCGAACATGCACCAATCGCTCTTGGCGCTGCTGGAGTGAAAGCAGTCATCGCTCAATCTTACGCGCGAATATTTTTCCGTAATTGTGTTTCTACAGGCGAATTATATCCTTGGGAGTCTGGCGAGCGACTGTGCGATCGCTTCGTGACGGGACAAGAAGTCACGGTTGACTTTGACAAAAATCAAATCATCAATCATACGCTAGACCAAACCTATTCTCTAAAGTCTCTAGGAGAGATTAAACCTGTAATTGATGCTGGTGGTATTTTTGCTTACGCTCGTCAGACTGGAATGATTGCTGCTCGGTAGTCCGCGATCGGTTATCAGCGACTTGCGACTTGCGACTTGTGACCAACAACTGTCAACCAACTCCTATAGAATAAACTCAATACCATAAAGTCAAGTTAGAATCCCTACTTATGGAAGAGCAGCTACTTAAGTCCACAACCCGCCACGTTCGGATTTTCTCTGCGGAAGTTAATGAAGATGGCGAACTCGTTCCTAGCAATCAGGTGTTGACGCTAGATGTTGACCCCGATAATGAATTAACTTGGAATGAAGATGCGTTACAAACGGTATACGGCAAATTTGACGAACTGGTGGAGTCCCACAGTGGCGCGGATTTGACCGATTACAATCTACGCCGCATTGGCTCGGATTTGGAACACTTGATTCGATCGCTGCTACAAAGCGGTCGGATTAGTTACAACTTGAATAGTCGGGCGATCAACTACAGTATGGGACTGCCACAAGTTGCTGTGGAAGATAATCAATAGAGGAGTAAGGAATAGATAATTAAAAGGACGCATCACAATGCGCCCCTTTTTTAAATAACTATTTCGCGCTCAAGTGTGACTGCTTTTCATCTCACAAAGACCTTCATTCTAAAGCGAAATACAGCGAGTACGGGAGCTACCACCAAGTGCGTTCGCCGTTTTCGTCAACTCTTGACTGGCGAATGACATCAGAAATTTCTTCTGCGTCTTTAACATGGTGTAAAGCTTTTTCTTCGCCATCTGGTTCTTCTACAGCAAAATAGGTAGGAACTTGAATATGGTCGCCAGTGATATCTGGGGAATCTACAGCAAGTTGTTGCTTTTTCTCTTCAACTGATTGCTCTTCATCAGCGATAACATCACCAGGATTAACTGCACGATGCGTTTCTTTTTCTTGGTTGTTATCCATAATTGTTGTAATCTCTTAAAAACGAATGACCAATTCACTATTTAAAATTTAAGAATATCGGTTCGCGATCGCCTCCTTCGTAAGTAGGAAATACTTACCTACAAAACGCTAGGTCTGCAAATTGCTCGCCTCGGCTCTAAACACAGGGCGTTCTAAGCTAAACAATCGGATTGAAATCGCTAAAGTAGTAGATAGATCGCGAATTAGACTCGGCTGAATGCGAGAGACTACACTAGCGGGTAGGACTGTAGCAGATTTAGCTGCTTGCGCCAAGCGATTAAATCACAATTTATTCAAAATTCATGTTTGCAATCGATAGTCAAAGCTTGTTAAAGTTAATGCTCAAATCATCTGGGTGGAAGTGAGGTAACAACTGCATCCAGATCTTGCAAAAATATAAGAACAGAAGCGCAATTGCCGTGCGGGAAGCTAAATATAGAGATATAAACATGAATGAGCAGTTTAATCGTCTCTTACGTCTGCTGTTTTAAATTGATTTAATATGGCTAATCGGTGCGCCAGCTATGCAAAATAATGAGGTAACGATCCAATGTCCAAACGATCTGTGTAAGGCTGCCAACTCTGAAGGCGACAAGTTTTGTCAGCGCTGCGGTACATCCTTAATTAAACGTTACTTGTGGGTTGTGGGGCAAGGCACAGAACTCCACGAGATCGGAACGTCGATCGCGGAACGCTTTTACCTCAAAGCCGAGCGAATTGTTTTAGATACTCAACCTGGTTTACTGCTAGACTCTCCTTATTTAGATATTTCTAATGAAATTAGACCTTATTTGAGACTGGTCGCGTATCGTCTCCAAGTTCCGCAGGTATACGGATTAGTATCGCTCGATCGCGAACCACCTGAAAAAGAAATTTTGCTGTTGGAACAAGCACCGATTTATCCCGATGGTGTGTTAACAGCAGGACAGCTAATGCCTCAGATGACTGCTGTTTGGCAGTCCGTTTCTAGCTTACGCCAGCTCAATTGGTTATGGCAAATTGCGCAACTGTGGCAACCCCTATATAGCGAAGGCGTAGCCTCTAGCTTGCTCGTCCCCCAGTTTTTACGAGTAGAAGGATCGTTACTAAGGCTGTTGCAATTGCAATTGGATGATGCCGAACGTCCCACACTAGCGCAACTCGGTCAATCTTGGTCGCAGCTCGCTAAAGAGGCTCGACCAAGCGTGACTGGATTTATAGAACAATTAAGCCAAGAATTGCAACAAGGAGAAATCGTCAACTCGGAGCAATTGCTAGCGTGTCTGGATCGAGGATTGTTGGAATTAGGGCAAAACATTACGAATAGAGACATTGCCCCCAGTCGGAGTTTCCAGATTAGTACTTGCACCGATACTGGTCCTAGCCGTCAGCGAAATGAAGATGCCTGCTATCCAGCCAGCGGCACCACACTTGCTAAACCACCAGAAGCAAAAGCGATCGCAATTGTCTGCGATGGGATTGGCGGACACGAAGGAGGTAACGTTGCTTCCAGTCTAGCGATCGAAACGCTACAGCACCAGGTACAACAGCTGCCGCTAGATGAAGCAAGTTTAGACCCGAATACCCTCACTCATGCTCTAGAACAGTTTACGCGCAAGACAAACGAATGTATCAGTAGCCGTAACGACAAAGAGCATCGTCAAGGAAGACAGCGAATGGGGACAACCTTGGTGATGGCAGTAGGACATCAACATGAAATATATATTGCTCACGTTGGTGATAGCCGCGCCTACTGGGTGACGCGCACGGGTTGCCATCAAATAACCCTAGACGATGATGTAGCTGCCCGTGAAGTACGGTTGGGTTATGCTGTCTATCGAGAAGCACTACAACAACCCTCGGCTGGTTCTCTCGTCCAAGCGATCGGCATGAGTGCATCGGTACATCCCACGGTACAGCGGTTTGTGTTGGATGAAGACTGCGTATTCCTCTTGTGTTCTGATGGCTTGAGCGATTACGATTTAGTCGATCGGTGCTGGCAAACAGAAATCTTGCCAATTTTAGATGGGAATATGGATGTCGCTACAGCAACTAAGCAGCTTGTAGAACTTGGTAACAACCTTAACGGACACGATAATATTACCGTTGCTTTAGTACATTGTCAGGTAAAGGTGCAAGAGCCAGAAACTCCGCTTGGTTACAGTCAGTCGTTAGACAAAACGAGTAATGGTGCGGTCAGCTCATCTTCATTTGCCGTAACTCTCTCAGAACCACCAACGGAAGATGCGATCGAGAACTACGTCCCGATCGCCAATACGCAGTTACTCTCACCATTACCACCACCGCAACAATCGCGATCGTGGTTGCTCCCAATAGTGTTGGGAATCGGTTTGCTCTTAAGTGCGGCAGCAGGACTTTGGCTGGCTTACAATCACAATTGGCGAGAGCGAAACCCAGCAGCAAATAGTGACAGTAACGATACTACAAATGTTGCGCGATCGCCTGAAAGAGTATATGAGGCTCAGCAGGAAACCCCCCTCCAGCGCCAAGCAGGAGCGACCAGCTCTTCTCCCGAGCCACCCCAACTGAATGCACCCGATTTTACTTTGCCCCAGGGCAGTATCGTCAAAGTTCTAAACGAATCAAAACTGCCCTCCCAGCAGCGAGAGACTTGGACGCAGCTGCAAGTCTGCTCAAACCCTGAATTCTCCCGTACTTCTACATCTTCAACTGGCGATCGCCGGATATTAAAACCAGGAGACAATGCTTGGATTGCAAATACCGAACTCGATCGACGATTTAAGGAATTTTCAGGAGGGAACAATCCTTGTTCTACATCTCAGGCATTGCCAACACAGACAGACGGTGGAAATCAGGAGTCAGGAGGACAAGGCAATCGGTAAGAGAGTAGAGGAGACGTTACATATAACGTCTCCACAAAGCGATCGGTGAAGAAAGGGTGTGACTTGTGACTTGTGACTTGCCCCACACCCTTATCACCTCAGCCTCTAGCTCCCAGTTAAATAAACTATTAAACTAAGACAGTTGCATATTTGCGAGTATTTGATAGCGATCGTGGTTATTGATGTCCCAGTCTGACATTCCCTGCTTGAGTTTAGCAATCGAACGTCTTGCCAATGCTGGTAAAGATAACTTTGCCGTTTGGGTAGTGCAAGCCCCTTATCCTGGTGGATATGTGAAACATGATTGTGTTTTGTCCCCTAGATTGATGCAGGCTTGGCAAGCTTGGCAGGCAATGTTTGCGCCTCGCTCATCACCACCAATTTCTCCAGAGATAATTTCCCAGACCTTGGATTTAGTTCCAGAAATCGTTGCCTATCCTGGCGGAAAAACCAACGGACAAGGGGGTCGTCTGATGCAACATTTATGCATCAACCTTTGGCAGTGGATTTTTCAGGGACAAGTACAAATGAGTCTGGAGAAGAGTCAAGGGATTGCGATCGGACAAGGAAAACCATTACGGCTAAGAATAGATATTCGAGAGCCGGATCTCATCGCCTTGCCTTGGGAAATTATGCAGCCTCAGGCTGGAAAACCAGCTATCTCCCTACCTTCGCCACTGCAAGCGCCACAAGTCTTTTTCAGTCGCACGACTAACGATGTTGGTTCTCTGATTTCGCTACCACCCAGTCAGGGTTTAAATGTTTTGCTGGTTTTGGGACAAGACACCGAAGCCGGAAGCTTGCAGTTGGAAACAGAAGCAAAAATTCTCGAACAAACTTTGAGAAGCTTTCAACAACTCAAGCCAATTGAAAGGAGAAATTTGGCAACGGTTCCCTGTCGGGTAGACACATTGTTACAACCTACTCCCAAAGAATTAATCTCGCAGCTAGAAACTCAAGCTTACAATATTTTCTTTTATTCCGGTCATGGTTTGAGCGCTCCAAATGGAGGATTGTTGTTTTTACGCCCTGGGGTGGCGATTGACGGTACGGAGTTAGCCCATGTACTAGCACGTTCTCAAGTCAAACTGTGCGCGATTAATGCCTGTTGGGGAGCGCAACCCGCGTTTGATAACGGACAACCTTTACCGCGTAGCAGTTTAGCAGAAGTTTTGATTCATCACGGCGTACCAGCAGTACTGGGAATGCGAGATGAAATTGCCGATGAAGAAGCTTTAAGTTTTATTCAAGTTTTTACCCAGGCGTTAGCAGCAGGTTCGCCGATCGATCGTGCGGCGGCGATCGCCAGACAGCAACTACTAGCTGTTTATAAATATATTTCTCATGCTTGGACTCTACCCATCCTCTACATGCATCCAGAGTTTGATGGGGAGTTGCTCGGCGCACCCGCTCGTGACGAAATTACTCAGCTACCAGAAGATACGGTCGCGGGTACAGTATACCCACCAGTACGAGCGCAACTGCGTTCTACTTCTGCTCCAGAGCAAGTCTGGCATTTAGGTACGAGATTAGTAAGGGTAGGTCGTCTGGCAGAGAATGATATTGTAGTTCAAGAAGGCTGGGTCAGCCAAAGACACGCAGAAATCTATTGCCGTCAAGATCGCGGCGATACGACTTTTTTCTTACGAGATAATTCTCGTTTCGGGACTTTGCTGTCAAATCTACCCAGTAGCGATCGCTGGCAAAATGTATATCGTGAGGAAGTCCCGCTAAAATCGGGAATGAAGTTAAAGTTCGGCAGCCATAAGGGTCAAACCTACGAATTTATTGTTGAAGACTGAAGCTGAGCGAAGGAAGACAGAAGGCAGAGGGCAGAAAGAAGAAAAAATTGATATATTTTTGCGTAAAGCTCTGTCTTGAGAACTGCTGCCATACAACTCAGACCAAAGTAAATTTTTTATGGAGAAAAGTCAATGCACCAGCTAATTGTTAAATTTATTCAAGTGACGCAGCTCTGCGTAGCAACGGGTTGCCCGCTCGCCGATTTATGAGGATACCCTCTGTCTTCTCAAGCTGGAATTAATCCGCACTTCATGCAGTAAAGAGAGGGAAAAAGCAAGATGCTTTATGCAAAAACTGCAATTAAATACTGCAAAATTGCAGCAGAGATACTGCGATCCCCAATCTTATTTGCATAATTTATGTAGTTGCGGAAATGGCTGTTCAGGTGGTGTAGCTACTCATACAGCGTTTTTGCAGACACCCATGATGAATTGTACAATGACAAACGAATTCAAGTCTTCTGAAATTAACGAACGGCATCGGTTGTTGACTGAATTAGAGTTATTAGAAACACTACTTGCCTCTGAAACAGCAACTTATCCCTGGAACCCTGCTGAAGAAGCAGCAGAAGCATTCTTTCTCGAACAAGAACAGCAATTACAGCAAGAAGACTGGTGGGAAGAGGAACTCTCTGCCCATGCGCCAGGTTTCCTCGCTAGCGTGGAACAGTTATGGGAGAATACTAAGCCAACAACTGTGTCTGCTAGCGCCACAGACGAGCAGTCTCTTCAGATAACTTTGCAAGAGCGATTTGCAGCTTACATGCCGACAGCTTGGTTACAAGCGATCGCTCATAAAGCAACTGACATGTTAGCGACACAAAAATCTATGGCGCAACAATTGGTACAGTGCGTACAAGAATTATTACCGAATTGTTCGGAAGACGATTTGTTAATTCTCGCTCGTCCATATGCCTACAGTATGCGCAGTAGCATTGAGCCATCTACTACCGCGATCGAATCCACGCTCAATCGTTACGGTCAAGACTGGGAAGTGCGATCTGACATCGAACGCGCTCAAATCAGTTTGGCGATCGCTCGCTACGCTATATCTCAATTGCAAGCTGAGCGGGGCGAGGAGTGAGGGGCGAGATCTTAGAGAGCAATTAACTCAATCTAAAATTCAAAATTTTCTTAATCTGGTCTTCTAGGTGTCTTTTCCAAAAAGCGAGTGGCAAAGTTTTGCGATCGCGTTGGTGAGAGCATTCTGGCTTTGAGAATCGCTGCTGTTAAAAACGCATACGATAGAACGCCTACCACGACTAGGAGCAAACCGCTAAAAGCAGCGGTGGAGTTCCATAAAGCATGAAGTGCGGCTGCACTGACATATCCTACGGTCAAGATCTGCCAACGTTGACGCGGTTTGAGTACGCTTAAACCAATGAAATAACCAAAGTATCCGCTATCTGCCATATGTCCAGCAACTGCACCAATGATACGCGGAATCAGTAATTGCAATCCCACAATTTGACCAGCAGCTTGTCCGGCTGACATCGCCACGTTTTGAGCAATTTCTGGCACGTATTGCCACAACGTTTCGACCAAGGTAAAGCCTACAGCTGAGGCAGTTCCTAGTAGAATGCCGTCTAAAGGTTCCCAGACCCCAATCCATTCACGCCAAGGAGAAGCAAGTCGTCGTCCTAAAGCATATGCCCCCAGGACGGGTAAAGCTTTCAGAAACTCTTCCATTAAGCCAGCTCCGACGAACATCCGCAAGAATAATTCGGGAAAGCTAAGCGCCATAAGAGAGTTAGGTAAATCTCCTGGTAAGATGCGACGGAAGATAAAGATAAATAGGGGTAAGATAGGGCTAAATAGAATGAGTGCTGTAGCTGTGGCAGCAAGAATTGGGAGCCACCAAGGTTTAACTTTTCCACAAAGCCGATAGATAAAATAATAAGCAGCGCTACTCAAGTAGGTAGCAACCAAGAGTTGATTGAAGCGAATCGCTTTTGGTTGACCGACAGTAGCAAACATTAATACGACAAATATAACTGTAAAAATACCAGGAATTAAATAAGCTTTGCGGGTTAAGTCTTTAGCCGTAGAGATAATCGGAAATAAGTGGGAGAAATTGACTTCCGCTTCAGTCAGAGGCGATACAGGTGGCGGGACGATACTGGATGGGTGAGGAGAATGAGATTCAAAAATGAATTCTGCGCCGCGATGCCGAAGGCGGTTTGCTTCGCGACCTTCGCCCAACGTGATGCGATCGCCTGGAACGAGTTCCCGACAGCCTTGCAAGCGCTGTCCATTGATAAAAGTACCGTTACTACTGTTCATGTCACACACCTGCCACCGATTTTGAGGTTGGGGGTATAAAGTGGCATGATGGCGAGAAACCATACCGTACTGCTCCGATTCCAACACGATATCGCAAGCAAGGTCGCGCCCGATCGCCATTTCTCGCTCGGGTGAAAGGCTGTAACTGCGTGTCAGTCCAGCTTCTCCTGCATTCGGTAATAGCCGCAACCATCCTTCAGCAAGATGTTGTTCGGTCATATAGTATCGGTAATGAGAGGAGACGAGAGACAGGAGACAAGAGACGGAGAGAATCTGACAACTAAACATTCATATATTTGGAATCGAGGCTGTTTGCACTCGCGCTCTTGTTCTCAAGACCATCATTTTATACTTGAGTCCTGCAATTGCTAGATAAATTTAAGGACTTGTACCGATTGAATCTTCCAAACGAATGCCAGTACTTTCTGTCTTCTTCTATCTCCTCTGAATTCATTCGCTGTTTGCATTCCGCACGGCAGCAATAAACAAGAGGACTGTGGCTGGAATACTTACAGCAAGAATTACCGCTGTATTCAAGTTACCTAAATCGGGTTGACCAGAGGCTAGCTCGAACACGGAACCAACTGCTGCGATCGCCGTAATACAACAGCCGCCAAGAAATAAGCCACTTTTGGGTGTCATTGCATTCATGGTAAATCTCCTCAAGCAACAGGTTTGACTGCACTCATGGAGAAGCCATGCTTTGCCAGTTCTTGGGTTAAAGCCAGCTTGTTTTCGACGCGATCGACGAAGACAATTCCGTTGAGATGGTCGATTTCGTGTTGAATACAGCGAGCCAGTAGGTCTGTAGCTTGTAGCGATCGCGGATGCCCGTATTCATCCTTATAAGCAATTTCTACGGCTTGGGGGCGCGTCACGTTCAAATAAATGCCTGGGATACTCAAGCAACCTTCTTCTGCCACGCAGATATCGCTACTGGTACGTTTGATCGTAGGATTGATCAGGATCAAGGGTGGGTTAGCAGCATTGTCTGGTTCGCAGTCAATGACGATGATTTGCTTGGATACAGCTACTTGTGGCGCAGCCAAACCGATGCCGTCAGCGCTATACATACTCTGTAGCATTTCTCGCGCCAACTGGCGAACTTCTACATCGACTTTGCTGATGCGTTTTGCAGGTTGACGCAGAGCGCGATCGCCCAAATAGCGGATATCTAAGGGAGGGTTTTTTAACTTTTTCTTTTCAACTGCGATTTCAGAAGCCATGTGAATCTACTCGCTACGGTCGGCTAATTTGCAAATTGTGACATTATTTCAATTTTACCAAGTAGAAGTCAGAAAAGGGACTAGTGACTGGTTGTCAGTTGTCAGTTGTCAGGGAGCGCACGAGCAGGGGGAATTACTTGCGACTTATTCTCACGCACTACACTATGTAAAAATCGGTAATTTTTCCCTTTGCATCTATAGCAATCCTATTTGATTCATGAACGGAGCAGGCTTCTAGCCTGCCGCAGGCTAGAAGCCTACTTTACAAATCATTTAGAACTGCTATTAGAACTGCCATATATTTTTACTAAAAAATTCGTTGCATTTACTTAGGTAAAATTTGGTAATACTAGACTACCATTGTCGCGATCGCTCTACAAAAGTCATTATGATTTCCCTTGAGGATAAACAATATTGTTGTCACGAGTAGAAATAGTTTCTTAGTATTTTTATGATATTTTCTTGCGCGTATAATTGCAAGTATTGAAATACCTCATTGCAGGATTTATTTTAAAGCCATTTTAGGATTAAAAACTTTCGTAGGGTAGTTAATGAATATTCGTCAAAGATTATATTTCATCTTTATTTGTACATTCATTTGGGGAGAATTGATGGATGCACTGCGATCGCCATAAATTCAAAAACTCAATCTTTGATTTCAAGAGACGATCGCAACAATGCTGTCATCATTAGAGCGATCGCAAACAGTAGAACAGAGCGAACGAGATGACAGCGCTCGTCAAGCTGAGATTGTGATAAATAAGAAAAAGGAGATAGAAGCAAAATTAACGAAAATCAATCAGTGTTTATTAAATTTTCATACCGATCCGATTGAAAATATCAATCAATTAACATCATTGTTAGGAGAATTATTGGGAGCGAGTTGCACATTATATAGTTTTCTAGATAATGGAGGGCTTTGTGCAGTATGACAGTGGCAAACGCCGCCATCCGAATTCAACCGAGTAAATCGAACCGAAGAACGAATTTGTCACGATCTCATTCAACAAAATAGCGATGAAATTTGGGTATTATCAAACCTACTCACAACAAAATACGCTCAATCTGAGCCTAGTATTCAGGCGCACAACATTAAAACATATATTGGTAAAGTCGTCTGCCAGCAACAAGTTGTTGGTTGTTTGTCTGCCTGGTACACGATCGAATACATGCCCGGCGAGATCGATCGCAAAATAATCGATGTTATTTCTTCTCGAAGCCTACAGATAGCAAGGCGGCGGAAGCTCTACTCATGACTCAGCCAGACTGGGAGCAAGATTTACAGGCAATGGCTCAGTCGGTGCAGGGAAAGCGATCGAAGCCTGTCAAGCCATAAAGCGCTCCGGATCGAGCAGGAAATTTAATTATAGAGTTTCGTCTTACTCTTCCCCAAAACACCAAAGGAATACTAACAACAGCCCGCCTAAAAGTAACCAATGCGGTATATTTGCGTGCCTGATTAACTCTATGGGAGTTAGGACGAATATATTAGTCACCATCGATGCGGTAAATAGTAACAAGGTAATCAATAGGAGTGGAGGCACGATTGGGAACCAGGTAGAGAAGTTAGGAAAAAGTAAGTCGAAATTTCTACACTGCAAAGAACGCGAATAAACTTTATCGATCGCACGGCGAGCGATAAGATAAAAGAAGTAAAAATTTTGTCCTGGCTAGGCATTGACCCGTGCTATCTACCATAGCTGCTGACTTCAAGATTATTTTTGACCGCGACCCTGCTGCCCGTAATTGGCTAGAGGTACTGTTATGTTACCCTGGGTTACAGGCAATTGTCTTCCATCGGGTAGCGCATCAACTCTACAAACTGCGTCTTCCCTTCATTCCACGTTTTATTTCCGCGATCGCCCGATTTTTAACTGGGATTGAGATTCACCCTGGCGCGACAATTGGCAAGGGTTTTTTTATCGACCACGGCATGGGGGTCGTGATCGGCGAAACTGCGATCGTAGGTGATGACGTTCTGCTCTACCAAGGCGTGACTCTGGGTGGTACGGGGAAAGAAAGCGGCAAGCGTCACCCGACTGTGGGAAATAATGTCGTGGTGGGTGCGGGGGCAAAAGTCCTCGGTAATATCGAACTTGGCAGTAACGTCAGAATTGGAGCGGGTTCTGTTGTTTTACGCGATGTACCTTCTAATTGCACGGTTGTTGGTGTACCAGGTCGAATTATCTACCGTTCTGGGGCTAGAGTCGATCCGTTAGAACACGGTAGCTTACCTGACTCAGAAGCAGAGGTCATTCGCGCTCTCGTTGACAGAATTGAAGCGTTAGAACAACAGCTAGAAAAAGTACAACAGCAGCAAGCACACCAGGATTCTGTCGTCATGTCTCTTCCCGCTGCTGCTAGCTGTCAAATGAGGGATAAGGTAATTCAGCAATTCCTTGATGGTGCGGGGATTTAAGGATTGACAGCTTGAGTAGACCAAGTGCGATCGCCCTCTAACCAAGTATAAATGGTGCGGTTTTGAGGGTCGCCGCGCAATTCTAAGCGATCTACCTGGACTGGTTCTAAAAGCAGCAAACAAAAGTGCAATAATGGCTCATCTGCGGATGGTGCTGGAGGATTGAAGGCATCTGCGGCAGCTCTCGGCTCACCAGGATGCGCCCAAGCAAATTGCAGCCGTGCAGAGTCGCTTAACTCTTGCCAACTGACTATACGGGCTTGCTGTAATTCTGGATCGGGATCGTCGGAGGCGATCGCCTTTAGCGTACCAGTAATCCGAAATTGTTCGCGGGTTTTGGGGAAATACCAGCAAGCCTCTGCCCAAGGTTGAGCTTCAATTTGGGCAAATTTTTCACTGCGAGTATCGCTGACAAACTTGAGGCGATCGCTGTTATCCAAAAATCCCCGGAATACCACTGTACGATTAGCAGGACGACCATCAAGTCGGACAGTCGCCAATTGGAGATAACGGGCATAAGGCAGACTACGATTGAGGTGCAGCGCCCGTGCTAGGGGCGATCGCCAAGGAGCAAGAGAATTCGGAATTCGGAATTCGGAATTCGGAATTGTACGATCGCTACTCACTACTCGCAACTTGCTCCCTACTCCCTGCTCCCAGCTCGTCCCTGCTCCCTGCAAGGTTCTCAGTTGTTGTCATAGCTGATGCAGAAGGACTTGTTTCAACCAGTTGGGGCGATCGCACGGCACTTAAGGCTGTCTTGATCACGACTGCTGTAGGTACGGCAACGATTACGCCCAGCAAACCGCCAACTCTAGCCCCTGTTAAGACGGAAATCAGTACCCATACGGGATTTAATCCAGTTACGCTACCAAGAATACGGGGAGCAACGATATTATCTAAGATCTGCTGAATGATGACAGATGCTACCAAGACTCTAGTACCTAGCCAGAAATCTTGCAGCGCTACTAATAAAGTGGTCAAAATAATTCCCACCGTACCGCCGAAGGGAACTAAAGCCATAAACCCGATCGTGATTCCAAACAGTAACCCAAATGGTACTTTCAGCCATAAGAAAATGGCAGTTAGGGCAGAACCCATACAAATACCGAAAATTAACTGTCCGATGAAGTAATTTTGAAAGCTCAACCGGATGGTTTGGGAAAAAGGTTGGCGAATGGGTGTTGGTAGCCAAGCGATTAAGCTTTGCCAGAGTTCGTCCCCATGCTGTAACAAATAAAACGTTAAAACCATGCCCAGCAGAAAATCGAGCAGGCTTGTCACCGTCACTACAGCTAGGTTGAGTGCTTGGACGGCGATCGCTTGTAATTGTCCCTTAACGCGATCGTTGATTTGTATTACTAAGGCATCGAGATTAATTGGATAACCCTGAGCCTCAGCCCACTCATTTAACAACACCAACTGATAGCGCCCTGAGTCTATCCATTCTGGCAAACGAGTTACGAGCTGCTGCGCCTGACTAATCACTAAAGGCACGAGGGTGACACCTAGCGCCAGTAAAATCGACAAAGCCAACAAAAAGACTAAAATAGCAACTTGTTCTCGCCTTGCGCCTTGCTGCTCCATCCAGCCTACCGGATAGTTCAACAAAAATGCTAGTAAAGAAGCACCGACTAAAATAACAATCAGCGAGTGAAAGTAATCAACGATGGAGGAGATTGCCCAAGCATTGAGTACGAGTAGTGGAGCCAATAGCGCGATCGCCAGAAGTCGCGTCAAAGGTGACATTGCTTGCCACCAACCTATAATAATGCGTTTCTGCATTTTCTCAGTTGCGGGAGCGAACTAAATCAAATGTCCCTTGCAGCCTATTATCCCTAACTCCGCTGTCATAACTCATCCCCCCAAGCTCGGATTCGATTACATCATATGAAAAAGCTTACAGTCTCAGAGCATTTAAATCGCGATCGCCTGCATTTATTTTTTCACCTCATCCCCATTATTGGCTTTTTTCCTTCGCTGTGGACTTTGTATCGTCATGAGGGAGCAGGGACGAGCTGGGAGCAGGGACGAGCTGGGGGAAAGAGAGCTGAGGAGGCTGAGGAAGCTGAGGGGGAGAATATCTACCAACTACCAACTACCAACTACCAATTACCAATTACCAATTACCACAAAGAAAAACTCGCCGTCAGCCGTTTATCTATCACTCTAGCACTAAGCTGGTTGCTGGCATATTTCTTGTTGAGTGCTGGAGCAGAAGCTTCAGAGTTTTTAAATTTTCGTCTATTAATGTTAAATAGTTTACTGACATCTGGGTATTTTTTAGTCAGTGTGTGGTTAATGCTGCGACTGACTGCTGGAAAGTCAGTGCGTCTACCTGGATTTTCGGCACTTGCAGATCGGACGCTCGATGAACGCTGAGGTTCAAAGACAACGCCAGCGGTAGAAAGTACGACTCTCTGGCTGGAATTCCGTAATCAGCCAGATGACGACTTTGTAGGATTTGCAGTAGACTCCAGGCAATATTCTCTAATTCGATCGCAATGCCATGAAATTTACTGTTTCAGTAGCCAGCGTTACCCGTGCAGAGAATATGCCAATTGAGAAAGCGCTGCATATAGCTGTGCCTTTGTCCATTATCATGTTAAAAACTTATTAACTATTTTTGCTGACTAGTGTTAAGTGTGAGGAAGTTGTATCAGTGCAAAGAATATCAGGCTCAAAATCCAATTCTACAAGTAATTCCAAAAATTTTAGGCGCAGTAGTGCTATGAGTAGGACTGGGCGTTGGCTGTGGTTCTGGGTAATCATGAGTGGTGTAGCTGTGTTGTCAGCCACAGCAGGGGCGCTCTTAGCCTATACTATGTCAACCAAGCCGCTGATGCAAAGTCAGCTCAGCCCAGAGGAGCAAGCAATTTTCGGGACTCATGGCGATCGCTTAACGCGGGCTGGTTTTAAACTTTCGGAGCTGACCCGACCAGTTAATATTTTAGTTCTAGGTGTAAAAGTTCTCACTACAGACGTTAATACCCCTGCTGCCGAAATCAAAAAGCAAGGATATCATGCGTTAGTCAACTCCTTCGACGGCTTGACAGACACTATCCTTTTGCTACGATTTGACCCAGCAACCAAAAAAATCGCTGCCCTTTCTATTCCCAGAGATACCCGCACCAAGGTAGAAGGTCGAGGCATAGCGAAAATCAATGAAGCTAATCTCGTTGGTGGTCCAGCAGGCAGTGCTAAAGCTATTAGCGAATTACTAGATGGAGTGCCGATCGATCGCTACATTCGGATCAACGTCCAAGGAGTGGAAAAGCTGATCGATGCTTTGGGTGGCGTAACCGTTTACGTTCCCAAAGACATGAAATATCAAGATGATAGCCAGCATCTATATATTAATCTCAAAGCTGGCAAGCAGCATCTTGACGGCAACAAGACTCTTCAACTACTGCGCTATCGCCACGACGAAAATGGCGACATCGGACGGATTCAACGCCAGCAGCTCGTCATGCGGGCGCTAACAGAACAAACCTTGTCGCCGAATACGCTGACTCGGATGCCGCAGATTCTCTCTGTGGTTCAATCGCACCTCGATACGAATTTGTCGATGGATGAATTGGTAGCACTGGCAAATTTTGGCGTACAAACTAATCGATCCAACATCCAAATGTTGATGTTGCCTGGACGATTTAGTAATGCGGGAGAATATAGAGCTAGCTACTGGTTGCCAGACAGCGATCGCATTGCCAAAATGGCAACGCAGCATTTCGATGCCCCTCTTTCTGAATCCGAGCCAGTTGACTTCGATCCGGCGCGATTGAGAATTGCAATTTCTAATAGCACGGGTAGCGATCGCGCTGTCCGCTCTTTGGTCAAATCTCTTGCTGGTGCAGGCTATCGCAACGTATACATTACAAAATCGTGGTCTGAGCCTTTAGATAAAACTCACGTTGTCGCCCAGCAAGGCGATACTGAAAGTGCGACAACCATCCGCGACCTCTTAAACGTAGGCGAAGTCCGCGTTGAAAGCACGGGCAACCTTGGCTCTGACATTACCATTCAAGTTGGTAAAGATTGGCTGGAACAAAGTAGGGAGCAGGAAGCAGGGAGCAGGGAGTAGGGTAGGACAAGGAGGACAAGGAAGACAAGGGAGCAGAGAAAAATCCAAAATCTAAAATTCTCTAGCTACTAGTCACCAGCCACTAGTCACTCTCCCGACTCCCCAATTCCACAATCCACTCCTGCAAGATCGGATTCACCAATTCTGGTGCTTCGTCTTGGGGACAATGCCCGACTCCTTCTAAGGGAATAAACTTCTGTACTTGGGGATAGTTTGCTAGCTCTTGCCCCAACTCTACTGGTTCCCAAGGGTCTGCTGTTCCCCACAAGAAAATTGCCGGACAAGATAGCTGGGGCAACAAATCTTCTGGTAGCGGTCCTTGGGAATAAGCTGTGAAAGCAACAAAGACTGCTACAGCCCCAGCATCTTTCGCTGGAGCCATCAAAAGGTCTACTAACTCATCTGTTACTGCTTCAGGATGAGCGTAGGCTTGGAGCAAGATTTTTTTGACTGTTTTCGGTTTGGCAAGTTGTTGAAAGAAAAATTTTCCAACTGGCTGAACTGCTAATAATTTCTGAATTAGTGGTGCGCCGAACCGTCGATGCCAAGGTAAGCTAATGCGCTTGCGATCGTGAAGCAAACGTAGGGAACAATTGAGCATCGCTACACCCATAGTTAGCTCGGGGGCGTACACTGCTGCTTGCATTGCAGCAATACAACCGACCGAATTACCAACGAAAACTGCCGATGTTCCCACGACTTCGCGGCAAAAATCAGCAATTTGTTGTCCCCAAGTTTCAAAGGAATACGGGATTTGTTTCCCTGGCTGTAACTCCCCTGGAGTTGGTTTCGCAGAACCACCAAAACCGATTAGATCGATCGCGTACACTCTACAAGTCTGCGCTAAATAAGGAATATTCTTGCGCCAGTGCCACCAAGAAGCGCCAAAGCCATGTACCAGGATGACAGGAATACCAGTCTCGCCTTGTTGTTGATAGCAAATCGAAAATCCCTGCCAAGTCCACGTTTTTACGGGATGAAATGAGCTAGATGCAGTTAGAGGTGAGGCAGTCATGAATTTGAATAGCTGGTGACGATTAAAGCGCGATCGCGATCGATCGCCGCGATCTATACTACTTTTATTGTGACAAATCTTTACATTTCCGCCTCGTGACTATTTGTAACTCCTATCTCCGCTTCTGCTATCAGCCACAGTTCCCGCACGTCGATCGCCCGCATTCCCGCACGGTGGGCAGCTTCTAAACCTGCATCGCTATCTTCATAAACGATGCAGTCTGTAGGAGTAACGCCCAGGCGATCGGCAGCTAGTAAGAAAATATCGGGCGCGGGTTTACCCCGTTCTACATCGTTAACAGTCACGATCGCATTAAATAAAGAATATAACCCGATCGCCTTTAGGGTAGGTTCTACTACGCGAATATCGCCGCCTGAAGCTACTGCTAGGGGAACTTTACCATAATGACTGCGGGCAACATCTGCTACTGCTTCAATTTCTACGACTTGGTGCAGTAAATCTAAGAAATATTTTTTCCGTGGTGGATTAACCACATTAGCGTCTAAGGCAAATCCAAAAGTCTGATTGACAGTTTCGATCAGTTCTAACGATGACATACCTCGGCGATCGTAAAGCCATTCCTGGCTGAGAGCGACACCCAGAGGACGCAGTGTTGCTAACCATGCTTGAATATGAGTGGGGATAGTATGCGCTAGAGTGCCGTCACAGTCAAAAATTAAAGCGCTATAGGGTGGCGTTGGGATGAGACACGTATCTTGCATACTGCGAAGGATAGGTTAGAGACGACTGTAACTACTATCAATTTTTACTCACTTCAACTTATCTAATTTTTTTCAGCATTATTATTGTTCTTAACTTCTATCGTTGTACAGGTCGGCTTAACATCATAGCCAAGGTAATAATAACTGTGCCACTTTCTAATTCCAGTCAACGCTTGACCAGACCAAACGGTGAGATGAAGACCTTCAAAACTCACACAAGAACGAAACGATTCTTCTATACCATCGCCATCTAAATCGCCAACTACTTTTAACCCAACTCTATGAAGTTGGTTACTTGAGTTCAAAACACCAATTGCAGGTACGCTCAGATGAGAGCGATTATTCAGTAGCGATAGCCGATAAGATTTTCCAGGAATGTTGTGTGGCTTTGATATCTCAGTACACTGGCGATCGCTAACTGACACAACTGTTCCGGTAACTACTTTCTGCGGAACAGATAGAAGTACGAGATTGACTTGACTACCAATATTGAGACTTGTTGCAGACGCGATGAGACAAACTAAATTTTCTTTCGCTACAACGATGCCGAGTTTTCGATCGAGCGAACCAGCCACAGCAAATTGCGAGTCGAAAGCAAGCATGAAGCCAGCAATAATTGGAAAAACTCGCCTCATTTTAATCCGTAAACGCAATTAATCTCTTGCTGACCTTTATTTTTATTTTTCAATGAACCCTACCCGCACCAAGATACAATTCTGCGACTTTGGGATCGTTGAGCAACTCATTCCCAGGACCAGAAAAGCGATCGCGTCCCGTGTCTAATACATAACCCCGATGTGCCATTGCCAAAGCTCTACGAGCATTCTGTTCCACTAAGACAATTGCTGTTCCACCTTGGTTAATTTGTTGAATTTGCTCAAAGACACTCGATACCAATACGGGAGATAAGGCAGCACTCGGTTCGTCAAGTAATAATAAACTCGGTTCTAGCATCAAAGCTTTACCCATCGCGAGCATTTGACGTTCTCCCCCAGAGAGGGTTCCAGCTTTTTGCCGTCTACGGGTCGCTAGAACCGGGAAAGTCCCATAAATTCTATCTTTTAAAGGAGCTAATGCAGTTTTGCGAATGTATGCTCCCATTTCCAAATTTTCTTCTACGCTTAAAGAGGCGAAGACGTTAGAAATTTGCGGTACATAACACATTCCCATCTGCACGATTTGATTTGACTTCAAACCAGTGATACTGCGATTTTTAAACGTAACTTTGCCTCGATGGGGGCTGAGTAATCCAAAAATCGTCTTAGCTAGAGTCGATTTTCCCGCACCGTTGGGACCAATCACCGCTACGATTTCTCCAGGAAAAATCCGAAAATTAACACCTTGGAGAATATCTAGGTCTTTGACGTACCCAGCCCAAACATCTTCAACTTCTAACAGAGGAGCAGAACTGTACATACCTCAAGGTTGGCTCTCAGCAATTAGCATTTAGCTTATCCCAGATTATGACTCAGCAAGTGCGATCGCTACCATTTACATCTGCCCTCTGCTAGCTAAGGAGTTTTCTGCAAGTCTGGTCTTTCTTCTGGGACAATCGCCCCTTCTACAGGACACACTTGAATGCAGATGCCGCAGTCTATACAAGTCGTAAAATCGATCCAGTACCATTCTGTCCCCTGAATATTTTTCCCTGGACCTGGATGAATACATGCTACAGGACAGGCATCAACGCAATCCGCAACACCTTCGCAAACTTCAGTAACAATTGTGTGTGACATAGAGCTTTCCCTTAAAATGTTTAAAATGTTTCGATTTGCAGCGCTAATGCTTGTTTTTGTACTCTAACAAAAAATTCCGTTGTCGTTAATTTTTATTACATTCTCACTCAATTAATCTTAACGAGTAACGATATAAGTATTGTCTCTGCAACTGTAACTGGCAGTCTCCAAGATACTTAAACCAACAAAACATACATAGAATCATCTGACTGATATTCTACTCGGTGTAATGTATAATACACTACATTTAGTCCGTAAATCTGGGCATTTTTCGTGTAGTGCAATCCCACTTTCGCCATCACACACCGGGAAGCTAAATGGTGTGGCAGCGTCAACGCTACAATTTTGTCTAATTGCACTTGCTCAAACCCGTACCTCAAACTAGCTTTTGTTGCTTCAGTTGCTAGCCCTTGATTCCACTATGCCCGATCGAGACGGTATAGAACTTCTACTTCATGGCTATCTGGCAAGCAATTGAGTCCGCACTGTCCGATTAATTTATGGTTGACGCGATCGCAAACTGCCCAAACGCCAAACCTGTGTTGCTGCCAATGGCAGGTAAAGTAATTATACGCTGCTTGAGCTGCTTCCCTTACTTGCTCCAGCGGTACGCTTCCCTTGGAAGAGTAACAGGTATATTCTGGATCGGCAAAAATTCGAGCATAATCTTCTAAATCTCTCTCAGTAAAACACCTCAGTCGCAGTCGAGCAGTTTCAATTGCAGGCATCACTGTTTATCGCATCTCTACACATCTTGTAATATAAAAAAGCTTCTCCGAAGCGATCGCACTGTCGTAAACTAAGCTTTGCTTACTAATCAGTTATCAGTTGTCAGTTATCAGTTATCAGTGAACAGGAGTTAGGAGTCAGGAGCCAGACTTTTCAAGTTCTTTCTCCCCCAGCCTCCCC
>NZ_PYCI01000101.1:0-24443 GCF_003015105.1 Chroococcidiopsis sp. CCALA 051
ATCCCACACTCCACACCCTACACCCTTTCTTCACCCACCACTCAAAAAGGAGACAAGTAAAGTATATGAATTGCAATTTTATACTGTCTGTCGAATACAGGTAAGTACCAAAAGAGACAAGAAGCAAGTATAGAGATGCAGCGATTCAATCGACGCTTAATCGGCAACTGCTCCTATAATTACAATTTAAATACAATCGAGCGGATCGATATTTACTTTTTTCATCTAATTTGATAGGGTGAACTCTGCCCACTTTTTCTGCAAGATTAAGTAGGGTTGGGATTATCCGCCCTACTTTACTGTTCGCTCCTAAGATTGCTCATGTTAAGAATCCAGAAGCTTAATAAATCTTACGGAAAAAGACGAATATTGCAAGACCTAACTTTGCATATCTTACCAGGAGAAATTTACGGTTTATTAGGGGCAAATGGAGCAGGAAAAACAACTGTAATAAATATTATTTGTAATCTTCTACAAGCAGATAGCGGAGAAGTTAAGATCGGCGATCGAGCAGTTTCTGATGCTACCAAGAAAATTATTGGTATTGTCCCCCAAGAAAATTTACTCTACAAAACCTTAACTTGCACGGAAAATCTTAATTTTTTTGCCCAGCTTTACGGTATTTCAGTTAAGCAAAGAAAGCAGCAAATTCAGTCTTGTTTAGCTGCTGTCAACTTATTAGACTGGGCAAAAACTCCTGTAGAAAAACTCAGTGGAGGCATGAAACGGCGATTGAATATGGCGATCGCTTTAGTTCATCAACCCAAATTAGTTATTTTAGACGAACCAACCACAGGTTTAGATGTAGAGGCGCGTTACGAGATTTGGGATTTAATTCTACAACTCCAACGTCAAGGGACTACTATTTTACTCACCACTCATTTATTAGAAGAAGCCGAACGTCTTTGTCACAGAATTGGAATTTTGAAAAATGGTCAAATTGTCGCTGAGGGTAGTTTAGCTCAATTACGTCAACATATATCTGCTGAAGAAATTATTATCGTGCAGACAGATGAAGCGGAAAAAGCGATCGCCCGGGCAATAGAATTAGGTTTTAACTATCGTTACTATGGCAGAGATCTTGCTTTTTGGCTCCCAGAATCTTTAGATTTAAAAGAAATTATTTCTCTCTTTGAAGGCATTCCTCTTAATGCTATTTCTCGTCAACCCGTGCGACTAGAATATATTTATTTAGAAGTGACTAAATCAGTGGCTAGTGGCTAGTGAGTAGTGAAAATACAAATGACCTATTACCCATTACCCATTACCCATTACCAATCCTCCCATAATATAAGTAGCATGTATAGCGCGATCGTCTCCCATAATGACTAGGGTAAATATTCTTTCTGCTAATTCTGCTAAAGATGTTGGAGTTGCGTCAGAATTACGAAATGCCATTAATGGTGTAGCACGCGGATCTAAGACAACAAAATCTGCTTCTTTACCAGGATTAAAATTACCAATTTTATCTTCTAAATTGAGTGCTTTTGCTCCTCCTAAAGTTGCTAAAAATAGTGTTTGAAAGGGTGAGAGCTTTTGTTGCCTTAGTTGAGCGATTTTGTATACTTCGTTTGCGGTTTGTAGAAGAGATAAACTCGTTCCGCCACCTACATCTGTACCTAAACCAACTTTCACAGGACAATCTTTTGATTTAGCTGTTTCAATTCTAAATAGTCCACTACCTAAGAATAAATTTGATGTCGGACAAAATGCGATCGCGGCATTTGCTTGAGATAATCTATGAAACTCTGCATCAGTTAAGTGGACTCCGTGGGCAAACACAGAGCGATCGCCTACTAATCCAGCGCGATCGTACACGTCTAAATAACCCTGACTTTCTGGAAATAATTGCTTGACAAATGCAACTTCATCTACATTTTCTGATATGTGAGTATGCAAATAAACATCGGGAAATTCTTGTAAAAGTCTTCCAGCAATTTGTAATTGCTCGTTGGTTGAAGTTATGGCAAAGCGGGGAGTTACAGCATAAAGCAAGCGGTCTTTTTTATGCCATTTCTGAATGAGAGCTTTTGTTTCTTGATATGATGTTTCTGCGGTATCGGTGAGAAAATCTGGAGCGTTACGATCCATCATCACTTTACCAGCGATCGTTCGTAGATGGCGGCGGTTAGCTTCCTCAAAAAAAGCATCTACAGATTCAGGATGAACGGTAGCAAATACTAATGCTGTTGTCGTACCATTTTTCAATAATTCATCGAGAAAGATAGCTGCTACTTTTTGAGCATAGGTTTTATCTTTAAATTTCCCTTCAGTAGGAAATGTATATTTGTTCAACCACGTTAGTAATTGTTCCCCGTAGGCGGCAATGATTTCTAGTTGGGGAAAGTGAACGTGAGTGTCAATAAATCCTGGCATTATCAGCATCCCAGGATAAGCAGTTATTGAAATTTCTTTGTATTTGTGCTGGAGGCTATCGTAGGTTCCTATTTCTTTAATTTTGCCATCTTCTAAAACTAATAATCCATCAGGAATATAGCGCACGCTTTCTAATTCAGATACGTAGAATGGATCGGCAATAAAATCTAGAAACGAGCTACGAAAAGCCTTAAGAGATGACATAAAGAATCTCTGATGAATGTAGTTATTGCTTAGCGATCGCCGTTCTATAGCAATCCTAGATGAATCGTAAAATTGATTGTCCGTGTAGAGACGTTACATGTAACGTCTCTACACGGGAAACGTTCGCTTCCTAGTACGGGCGCACAGCCGTGCGCCCCTACGATTAACTTCTCAAATTCAAACTAAATTTCTCTACTAGAGATTCTCTGACTTTTTGATGCACGGGTTCTACTTCTGCATCGGTCAAAGTGCGATCGCTTGCCCGATAAACTAATCGAAAAGCCAAACTTCTTTGTCCGGTAGGAACACCTTGACCCCTATACTCATCAAATAATTCTACCGACTCTAGTAACTGACCACCTGCATGAGCGATCGCCCGTTCTAATTCTGCTACCGAGACATCTACGGGGGCAAAAAAAGCAATATCTCTGTCGGCGGCTGGATAAGTAGAATAAGGTTTGAAGCGAGGAACGAGCATTTCCTCTACATCCAAAGCATCAAATAGCAAATCTAAATCGAGTTGGAAAACATAAACCTCATCCGGTAAACCTCTTTCTTGCCGTAACTGGGGATGCAACTGTCCGAAGACACCTAAGCGGTTTCCTTGCAACCACAAAGAAGCCGTTCGTCCTGGGTGCAAGCGCGTATCTTGTCGGCTGGGTTGATATTCAATCAACAATCCCAAACGCTGAAATACGCTGTCTAATATACCCTTTGCCTCATACCAACTCATAGGGCGATCGCGTCCGGCGCTGACCCATTTACCTTGCGTTGGATCGCCACCTAAAATCCCTCCAATCGCCTCCATTTCATCGATCCCAGCTTCATCTTGAGTAAAGATTCGCCCAATTTCAAAACCATTGAGCGCCCCATTTCCCTGTTCCAAATTATATTGGAAGGCATCAACTAAACCAGCAATCAAATCCGTCCGTAAGGCTGCATATTCCGCAAATAAAGGGTTAGCCAGCACCACCTGCCGATCTTCCCCTGGTTTCACCAAAGAATAGTGCATCAACTCTGTTAATCCTGCTGCCCGCATTGCTTCTCGGATTTGCCGCGTTAGCTGTTGTTCGACCGAAAGAAAGCCAAATTCTGTTGCTTCTGGCAACGTGGTGCAGAATTTATCGTAACCGTAAACGCGGGCAATTTCTTCAATTAAATCGATTTCCCGCTCTAGATCGCGGTAGCGATAAGGTGGTACGGTAACGATCCAGACGCGCTCTTTTTCTGCGTCTGGTGTGACTTGACAGCCTAACGCCGTCAAGATTTGTTGCATTTCGTCTGGCTGCAATTCTCCATCCGTATCGCCAAGATCGACTAAGCCTAAAATTTGATTGACGCGATCGAGGCGCAGTTGGATCGATCGCGACAGCGTACCCATATCCGGTCTGCGATCGGCAATTTGCTGACTTACCGCTGTACCCCCAGCTATTTGCTGGATTAAACTAATGGCGCGACGACAGGCTAATTCTAATTCAGCATAATTCACGCCGCGCTCGTACCTTGCCGAAGCTTCTGTACGCAACCCCAAACTGCGCGCTGAACGACGGATCGCCACAGAATCAAATAATGCTGCTTCTAATAATAGATTTTGAGTTGTGTCGCCAACTTCCGTTGCTTCTCCTCCCATCACTCCAGCTAAAGCCACGGGTCGATCGTTAGCGGTAATCAGCAGAGTTTGACTTGTCAGGTTGCGGCTTTGTCCGTCTAAAGTTTTTAAACTTTCTCCCGATTCAGCAAAGCGAACGCCAATGGTAATTGTAGAGACGTTACATGTAACGTCTCTACATAAAGAATCGCGATCGAATGCGTGTAGCGGTTGTCCCCACTCCAACATAATGTAGTTGGTCGCATCCACCACATTATTAATCGGTCGCATTCCTGCTGCTTGCAAGCGCTGTTGCAACCATTCGGGAGAAGGTGCAATTTTTATTCCTTCAATCACAGTACCAATATAAGCCGGACAAGCTTGCGGTTGGAGAACGGAGATCGCTAATCCCTCTGTTGTCGGAATCGATAAAGTATCTGGTTGTGGTAATCTCAGCGTTGCTCCAGTTAAAGCCGCTACTTCCCGTGCAATCCCTACCATGCACAGCGCATCGGCACGATTTGCCGTTGCTGTCAAGTCTAAAATTGTGTCGTCTAAACCTAGAAGGGGGCGAACGTCATCACCCAACTGTAGGGGCGCACGGCTGTGCGCCCCTACTTCATCAAAAATATGGATACCAGCAGATTCTTTCGATAGTCCTAGTTCTGCTAGGGAACAAATCATGCCTTCGGAACGCACTCCCCGCAGATTGGCAGCGCGAATTTTCACGTCAATTTTAGGTAAGTAAGTGCCGACGGTAGCAACTGCTACATAGATATCTGCACGTACATTCGGTGCGCCACACACAATATTTAAAGGTTCACCTTTGCCAATATCGACCTTCGTAACGCTCAATTTATCAGCGTTAGGGTGGCGCTGACACTCCAGCACTTTGCCGATGACGACACCATCAGCCCAAGTACGACGGTCTTCGATCTCTTCCACCTCGAAGCCAGCCATAGTGAGCGTATGAGCCAACTCCTCTGGAGTCATCGTGATATCGACTATTTCTCGCAGCCAGTTCAAAGAGATACGCATGGAGTGTGTTTGCTTGTTTCAATCGCAGCTCATCTATCTTACAAAATTCTCGATCCAAAACCTACGTGCTTTTACCCCCTAGTCCAACAGCTGGCTAATTGATGTTTAAACAAAACTCACAATTACCCGATATTGCTGCCGATAACTTTAGCAATTCTTCAACGATTCTCCGCAAGACTAACCTAGTAAAAGTCAATTTTTATTTGAATAATTGATTCAGAGTGTAACAATTCTGTTTGCTTCTATTGTTTGCGTCCATTGTGCAACGTCGAGTCTGTTATGAGCTACTGCTTAAATCCAACTTGCCAGTCTCCAGAAAACCCAAATTCTGTCGCACAGTGTCAGTCTTGTGGGTCGCCCCTGCAAAAACTGCGCGATCGCTACCGCGTGACGCAAGCACTAGCCCAAGGTGGCTTTGGTGCAACCTTCTTAGCTCAAGATGATAGTTTACCCGGACAACCCTGGTGCGTTATCAAACAACTGCGCCCTTCAATCAATACTCCTGAAGTTTTGACAATGGCGCGGGAATTATTCGCCAGAGAAGCACAAACCCTTGGCAAAATTGGCAATCATCCCCAAGTGCCAAGATTATTAGACTATTTTGAAACCGATCGAGAATTTTATCTAGTTCAAGAATTCGTCAACGGTTTAACCATCCAGCAAGAGATCAAACGTAAAGGTCTAATGAGCGAAGCTGGAGTCAAGCAATTTTTAAGTGAAATTTTAGGAATTTTAAAATACATTCACTCGCAACAAGTTATCCATCGAGACATCAAGCCCAATAACTTGATCCGCCGCAGTGAAGATGGCAGACTCGTCTTGATTGATTTTGGTGCGGTCAAAAATCAAGTGAGCAAAACCTATAGCAGCCAAATCGAAAATACCACCCTGACTGCTTTTTCTGTGGGGACGAATGGCTTTGCACCACCAGAACAAATCGCCATGCGTCCAGTCTACGCCAGCGATATTTATGCTGTGGGCATCACCTGTATTTTTCTCTTAACTGGAAAATCTCCGAAAGATTTTGACTATCACCCTTCTACAGGTGAAATGCTCTGGGAGCAAGAAGTCAGAATTAGTCAGCACCTAACTACCGTGTTGCGGAAAATGGTTGAGGCTTCCGTCCGCCACCGCTATCAATCGGCTGATGAAGTCCTCAAAGCATTGGAGATGGAACCATACTTCGACAGCATCTCGTCTGGAATGGCTACGCAAGTTCGCTCCCGCCCTACGAGTACCCCTGCTTCCCAACCATCTCAACCTTCGCAACCAGTTTATTCTGGCTTGAATTCCCATCAGCAGTATGTAGCAGCATTAGCTCAGAATATTCGGGCGCGACGCGAGTTGGGTGCTACGACTGGTGTAAATACTCAAATGACTCGCCAACAGCCAGTTGCGGCTAGAGCAAATGCCGTAACAACCGTAAAAACCCCTAGCCCAACCAAATTAAAATCCAAAGAAGCGGAGCGTTTAGATTCTGGCAGTTTACTAAACGCATACATCAATGGCAGAAGAGATTTTACCTCTCAAGACTTGAGCGCGATCGATTTACGGAGAAAAAATCTTGCAGGTATTAAATGTTACGCTTCCAGGCTCGATCGCGCAAACTTGCAAGAAGCAGTTTTGTGTAACGGTGATTTTGGGCAAGCTTGTCTCAGTCAAGCCAATCTGAGAAATGCCGTATTGACCAAAGCATACATGAGTTATACCGATTTGTCGGGAGCTGATTTACGTGGTGCAGATTTAAGCGGTGCTTATTTGAGCAATGCTAACCTCAGAGGCGCAAATTTGTGCGGTGCTAATCTAACTGGTGCGACTCTTTCTGACGATCAGCTGGCACTAGCTAAGACTGATTGGTTTACTAAAAAACCTAACAGAAGGGGATAGTTTAAATTGCTGCTGAGTAAGCTTCATCCACTTTAAGTGTTGTGCCAGAGATGAATTTGGCATCATCAGAAATTAGATCCGAATTTTATCTGCTTTATGCAACCCAAAATCTATCTCAGGAAGAATAGAGAAAGCGATTCATCCGTCATATGGTGGAAGATAGCAGCTAACTAAGGTATGCAATAGATACCTCTAAGCATTCCATGCCAAAAGTTACCCGCTCCCAGATTGCTTCCTACGGGGTTGCTATCCTTGCCGTAATGCTAGCTCTGGCGCTCATGTTGGGGCTAGACTCTTGGCTGGGAATGACAAAAACTCCGTTTTTGCTGTTTTATGGGGCAGTAGCGATCGCGGCTTGGTATGGAGGGTTAAAACCTGGAATAGTAGCAACTGTCTTATCGATTCTATTCAGCAATTACTTCTTTCACTACCCGACTTATACATTTATAGTTGACCTGCCCGACTTGCTGCGGCTAGGATTGTTTGCCTTACAAGGAGTCATGATTAGCTATCTGTGCGAGGAGTTACGCATAGCAAAGCACAGAGCAGAGATCGACCGACAGCGAGAACAGAAAGCCAAAGCTCAAGCAGAGGCAATGCAACAAAGATTGGCTTTTTTAGATCGTGCCAACACCGTACTCACATCTTCCCTCGACTATGAAACAACATTGCGATCGGTTGTAGAACTGACTATTCCCGAATTTGCCGATCTCTGCACTGTCGATATTCTCCCCGCAGACATGGCGATTAATCCTTTGGCTGCCGTTCAAGCTACAGATCCCGCACAAGCAGACTTGGTGCGTCAACTGACAGCTACCTATCCCTTAGATTTAAACGACCAAACACACCCAATTACTAGAGTTTTTCATACAGGGCGATCGGAATTAATTCCTGAAGTCACAGATGCCAACTATGTAGCTATGGCGCGAGATGCCGAGCAGTTGCAATTTTTTCGGCAACTAGGGATTAAATCTGCGATTTGCGTACCGTTGATTGCAGGTAGAGAAGTGTTTGGCGTACTGTCGCTGATGCTGACAACTTCTCAGCGTCATTACTGTAACGAAGATTTAACCTTAGCGGAGGAACTGGGACGGCGCGTCGGGTTGGCAATGGAAAACTCTCGCTTGCATCGCCAATTAAAGCAAGCAATGCAACGACAAGAAGCAACCCTGGCATTGATCGATACTTGGTTAGCTAGTTCTCCTGTCGGTTTAGCTTTTTTAGACACCGATCTCCGCTACGTCCACGTCAACCAAGCTTTGGCAGACATTAATGGCATCCCCCTCAAAGACCACTTCCATCGCAGCGTGCGAGAAGTGCTACCAGCGTGGGGCGATACGCTAGAACCAGTTTTGCGGCAAGTGATGCAAACGGGAGAGCCACTGCTTAATCAAGAACTTAGCGGTGAAACAAATTCCCCAGGAGTTTATCGCCATTCTCTGGTCAATTTTTATCCCGTTTGTCTGGCAAACGGACAGACATTGGGTGTAGGTGCAACTGTAGTCGATATCACTCAACTCAAACAAACTCAAACATCACTGAGTCAACGGGAAGCTGAATTAAGCCTAATTACCAACACCGTACCCGCGCTGATTGCCTATGTCGATCTTAACCAGCGCTATCGCTTTGTGAACCGCACTTACGAACAATGGTTCGGTCATCCCGCTACAGAAATTTGTGGCAGGCATATACGGCAAGTCTTAGGCGAAGCTGCTTACGATAAAATTCGCCCTTATGTAGAGCAAGCACTGGCAGGGCAAGCAGTCAGATACGAAAGTCAAGTTCCCTATCAAGATGGTGGAGTGCGTTACATCGAAGCAGTTTATATTCCTCAGTTCGACAGTCGAGGACAGGTAGAGGGGTTTGTCTCTTTAGTCAGCGATATGACCGATCGCAAACGTGCCGAACTAGAGCGCGATCGCCTGTTGCAGCAGGAGCAAGCGGCACGTCAACTTGCAGAGTTAAATATCCAGCGAGTTTACCAATTACAAAATTTGACTGCGGCTCTAGCTCAAGCATTAACGACAGAGCAAGTCAGAGAAATTTTACTGCATCAAGGACTAGCTGCCTTCAATGCCACAAGAGGCTGGATCGGTTTGCTGCATAAAAATGGTAAAACGGTAGAGATTGTCTGCTCGATTGGCTACCAGGAAGCAGAAATTGCCCCCTATCGGCGCGTACCGCTAACGACACCACTTCCCCTCACCGATGCAATCCGCACGGGGGAAATGGTCATCGCGCGATCGCCTGCTGAATATCAACAGCTTTATCCGAGTCTCGCCGAGACATATATTGCTTCTGGTTCTCAAGCAATTGCCAGCTTACCATTGACAATCGAAGGGCGAACAATCGGTTCTTTAGGGCTAAGTTTCAACCAACCCCGCGATTTCGATGTGGCAGAACGTGCCTTTATGATGACACTTGCACGGCAATGCGCCCAAGCTCTGGAGCGATCGCGGTTGTACGCTGCTGAAAAAGTTGCAAGAGAGGTAGCAGAATCCGCAAATCGGATTAAGGATGAATTTTTAGCCGTACTATCCCACGAATTGCGATCGCCCCTCAACCCGATCCTTGGTTGGGCAAAATTGTTGCGATCGCGTCAATATAATGAAGCAGCAAGAAACCGCGCCTTAGAAACTATCGAGCGCAATGCCAAACTTCAAGCCCAACTCGTAGACGATCTGCTTGATGTCTCCCGCATTCTCCGAGGCAAACTGGCATTAAAATTCGTCCCGGTGGATCTCGTCAGTACGATCCGAGCTGCAATGGAAACGGTGCAACTAAGTGCTGAAGCGAAGCAGATTCATTTAGTTTTTGAGGGAGCAGGGACGAGCTGGGAGCAGGGAACTGGGAAAGACAAGGGGGACAAGGGGGACAAGGGAGACAAGGAAGCAGCAATTACAATCCAAAATCCAAAATCTAAAATCCAAAACTTCCCGACTCCCACTCTCCCACTCCCGACTCCCCTAGTTCTAGGGGACTCAGGACGATTGCAACAGGTGGCATGGAATCTGATATCTAATGCGGTTAAATTTACTCCTGCTGGCGGACGAGTCGAGATTTCGCTCCAACTTGAGCAGGGAGCAGGGAGTAATTCTAACCACCAGCCACCAGCCACTAGCCACTCATCCACAACCAATTACCAATCACCAATTACCAACTTTGTCCAAATCCAAGTTTCCGACACTGGCAAAGGCATTAGTCCTGATTTTCTGCCTTATGTATTCGATTACTTTCGCCAAGCCGATAGCAGTACAACTCGGACTTTTGGCGGATTGGGCTTGGGACTGGCGATTGTACGTCACTTGGTAGAATTACACGGTGGTACGGTTGGCGTAGATAGTCTGGGGGAAGGACAGGGAGCTACGTTTACTGTGACATTACCGTTGTTGGAAGGGAGTCGGGAGTCAGAATCAATTCATCACATACCACGCACTACCCATCACTCACCGCTTCCGCTGCAAGGCGTGCGCGTATTAGCAGTAGACGACGATCCAGATATGCGAGAGTATGTGACTTGCGTGTTACAACAGCATGGAGCAGAAGCGACGGTCGTGAGTTCGGCAGAAGATGCACTAGTGGCTTTGTCTCAACAAGTGCCGGATATCATTTTGAGCGATATTGGGATGCCGCTGATGGATGGTTACATGCTGTTAGAAAAAGTTAGAAGTATGGTGCAGCCTCGATCGCTGTCAATTCCTGCAATTGCCCTAACTGCTTATGCTGGAGAATACGACCAACAAAAAGCAATTACCGCAGGATTTCAGTTGCATTTGCCTAAACCTGTAGACCCTGATGAATTGGTGAAAGCGATCGCGGAGCTTGTTTCGACAACTCGTTCTTGAGATCGCTCCCAATGTAACAAATAATTCATCTCGATGACGCTATTCAGTTATTATGCGTGTCGTTTTTGATGCCAGTTCCAAGCATGACTGATAATTTTATCTATCTGTGGATATTGGGGATTCCAACCCAGAATTTTTCTGGCTTTTTCACCGCTACCAACGAGTGCAGGCGGATCTCCAGCGCGGCGATCGCTTTCTACAACTTTAATTTCTCTTCCCGTAACTTGCTTGGCAGTATCGATGATTTCTCTAACTGAAAAACCATTACCGTTACCTAAATTAAAAATTGTTGAATCTCCACCTTGTAACAGATATTCCACACCCAGAATATGAGCATCGGCTAAATCGCTAACGTGGATGTAATCGCGAATACAAGTTCCATCAGGAGTATCGTAATCAGTCCCAAAGATTGAGACAGACTGGCGTTTACCTAAAGCTGTTTGCAGTACCAAAGGAATTAGATGAGTTTCTGGATCGTGGTCTTCTCCTAACAATCCAGTTGGATCTGCACCAGCAGCATTAAAATAGCGAAAACAGACAGATTTGAAGCCATAGGCAACATCAAAGTCAGCTAAAATTCGCTCTACCATCAATTTAGTCGCACCGTAGGGATTAATTGGACTTTGGGGATGGTCTTCGGGAATCGGCACTGTTTTAGGTACGCCGTAGGTAGCGCAAGTAGAAGAGAAAACGAATTTATCGATTGATGCAGCCTGCATTGCCTCTAGTAAGGTGAGCGTGGCAACGACGTTATTACGATAATATTTATCTGGGGTCGTGACAGATTCGCCCACATATGCATAAGCAGAAAAGTGCATGACAGCGGCGATGTCGTACTTAGCAAATAATTCGTCTAGTAAGGGGCGATCGTTAATATCACCAACAATCAAATCCACTTGTAAAACCTGTTCGACTAAATCGCGATGACCGTAGACTAGGTTATCGAGAACGACTACGCCGTATCCAGCTCGTTTGAGTGCTAATACTGCGTGGGAACCAATATATCCCGCTCCACCAGTAACTAAGATTGTGGGTTTTACAGACGACATTCTCTTCTCCCCTTTGCTGCAACAATCTTTTAATGTAACTGATTATTTAGTTGTCAGGGAGCAGGGAAGAGAGTTGAGGGAGCTGGGGGAGAAAAACTACTTCTGTCTTCTGTCTCCTGGCTTAATCATTACCCGTTCCAGCGCTAAGTATCTGTTATGTGAGTTTGCCCAATTTAAACATCTCAAGTTCCATCTTGTAGTATTTATGAGTCCGTCCAATTGGTATCATGTTCAATCTTTGCATCACGCGAATTGAAGTTGTATTTTCGGGTCTAGCAACTGAGTAGATTGTGGGTAATTTTAGAATATTAAATCCATAGTTAAGAATTGCCCTGGCTGCTTCCGTGGCGTATCCATTTCCCCAAGCAGACTTCTTGAGATGCCAACCGATTTCATAATCTTGTGTCCATTGTTCTGCTTCATCTCGCAAGGGAATGAGAATAATCGTACCGAGAATTTCAGGCGTTGCTTTACTTACAACTGCCCAAAAGCCTCCACCATTAAGTTGAGTCGATAATATTACCCAGCGTTGAAGTAGTTTAATTGCGTCTTCAGTACTAGTAGTTTTAGTTTTAATAAATCGCGTCACTTCTGGATCGCTATAAATTTGAAAAGCCGATTCTGCATCCTCTTCAGGAATCCAGCTACGAATCGTGAGGCGATCGGTTTGGGCAATGGTAGTCATAGCCTTTGGTAGCATGAAATACACAATCCGTAGTAGGGGCGCACAGCTGTGCGCCCCTACCAGTATATTGCGATCGAACCAAAAGATTTCAGTTATCGCTTTGCATCATGAGGTGACATTAAATCCCTTGTTGCTTAGCAATCACGCGATCGCGCCAACGTAACAGCGGCTTGTCATGAATTCCGACACTATTTAAACCATCTACAGTTTGAAACAAATAATCAGCACTAGAACCGAGTTCTCCCTTAGCAGTGGCAAGAGTATCAACAGTAGCGTCAAAAGAAATATTACCCGCGTAGCCCGAACGATGCCGATTCACAACAAAAGCGATCGCCTCTACAACTTGCTTATCGTGATAAAACTTGACCCAAGTAGGAACGTAGGAACCAACAATCATTTCTCGCCGCCAGACGATGGTTAATTCCGACATGACATGAGCCGCAGCGATTCTGTAGGCAATGCCGCGACAACTACCACCGCGATCGAGTCCCAAAACCAAACCAGGGTTATCCGGCGTACCGCGACCGAGGGGAGTCCAGAGGCAAAAACGGCGATGCAAACCGTAAATCGTACCAGTGCGATATTCAGCAAAATGAAAAATTGGGTTCCAAATCAGAGAACCGTAAGCAAACAACCAAATATCAGAATTGGGTTTTTGTCGTGCTAAAGTTTGTTGAATAGATGCCTGCAACTCCGCCTCGCTTAGCAGGAGTTTTCCCAATTTAGATTGAGCGATCGCTTTTTGTAGCAGCCCTGATTCGAGATAGGCGCGGGTGAGAATCATAGCAACGGCGAGAAGAACTGCCTCAGACTTCAACCATCCTACAATAGACCTGTTGCAGATAAAACTCAAGAAAGCGCATTTGCAATAAGTCTAAGATGTCTACCAAATCATCTTGCTGCGGTTTTGAAGCATTTCTACGTAAGTAGCTAGATTCAAGTTAACCAACAGAACCATACACTATCTAAGTAGTGGAAAGCGGGTGAGGTAGTGAGAATAGGGCGTAACAACTGGCACATTTTCCCAAGACTATTCAGATGGCTGCGACATCTCCCCTCAAGTCTGCGTACTCTACTGCTTGTGGCGGTTTACGTTTTAGCTGGGCTAGGTCTAGAAGAATTAGCCGCTGTCTTTGACACGGCGGCAGCTATCAGCCCTTGGGAGCCATCAGCCGGACTTCACTTCGTGCTTTTGTTGGGGTTTGGTCTGCGCTATACCCCTGAGTTGCTGCTCATTCCGTTACTACATATGTTAGTGGTGAGTCCACTAAACATTGCTCCGTTATACGTGTTACTCTGTGCTATCTGGATAATGCTAGGCTACAGTCTAGCCAGTGCTTTGTTGCTGCACAAGTTACACATCGATCCATACCTCCGCCGTTTTCGGGACGTTTTTAGATTTACTATTGTCACCTTTATCACATCGCTTGTAGTTTCTGGGCTATATGTAACGACGTTAGCAGCAGCTGGCAGTCTTTCTTGGTCTCAATGGACGGTGCAAGTCATCCGCGAATGGGCTGGAGAGGCTACTGGCATTGCGATGTTAGCGCCGCCGCTTTTACTTTTGTTACGCCTAGCATCTGAGGCTAAGTGGCAGGATACTCAAGAAGGACCGACGCAGCAGATCGGCTCAGCTCGGTTGAGGAGTCAAGCGGTGCTAGATTACAGCATAGATCTGACTGCTTTAATTTTCGCTATCTGGCTCGGTTATGGATTTCCACCAGGATTATCTTTAGAATACAGCTATTTTGTGTTTTTGCCGTTGATTTGGATTGCAGTGCGGCACGGATTCGAGCGAGCAGTGCTGGCAGTTTTAATCATCAATATTGGTGTCACGCTCCTAGTTTACATTCGCTCTGGGAATAATACATTAGCCTTACAGTTTTGCTTGATGACAGTTTCATACACGGGTTTGCTTGTGGGTGCTGCGGTTACAGAACGCCAGCGAGTAGAAGCGTCACTGCGAGAGAGTCAGCAACAATATCAAAATTTGTACGATTCTGCTCCCGATTCCTATGCCTCGATCGCAGTTAATGGAATTATTAGATCGATCAATCAGATTGGTGCTGATTTTCTAGGCTACCGCAAACAAGAATTGATCGGCAGACCGATTTGGCTGACGATTTACCAACCAGATTGGCAGTTGGCTCAACAGTGGTTGGATAGAGTCTTGAGGGAAAGGTTGGTCACTAGTGAAAATGAACTGCGCAAAATTCGTAAAGATGGCTCGGTTGTGTGGGTTCGCGAACGCAGCCAACTACTATTTGACCAAGATGGAACGCCTACGGAGTTGCACGTAATTTGTCGAGATATTACAGAGAGTAAGCACGCAGAGGAGCAACTGCTGCACAATGCGTTTCACGATGCCCTCACTGGTTTACCCAATCGAGCTTTATTCATGAATCGCCTAGAGCGTGCGGTGGAATATAGTAAACGAGATGAAGATTATCTATTTGCTGTCCTCTTCCTTGACTTAGATCGTTTTAAAGTAATCAATGATAGTCTCGGGCATACACTTGGAGATGAATTTCTCATAGCTATTGCTAGAAGAATAGAAGCTTGCATACGCCCTATAGATACGGCGGCGAGACTTGGGGGAGACGAATTCACCATCTTGCTTGAGGGTATTGATGACATCAGCGACACTATCCAAGTCGCCGAACGAATACAAGCCCAACTGACATTGCCCTTCAATCTAGGCGGACAAGAGGTATTTACGACAGCAAGTATTGGCATTGTCCTGAGGACGACAAGTAATAACCATCCAGAAGACCTACTGCGCGACGCTGACATCGCTATGTACCGAGCCAAGAGCTTAGGTAAAGCGCGATACGAGATCTTCAACCCAGAGATGCGCAATCGCGCCATCGCACGCTTGCAGATGGAAACGGAGCTGCGACGAGCGATTGAGCGTCAGGAGTTTCGGATTCACTATCAGCCGATCGTATCGCTGCAAACTGGTAGAATTGTAGGCTTTGAGGCGCTAATCCGCTGGCAGCATCCAAATCGAGGTCTGGTTTACCCCACCGAGTTCATGTCCATTGCAGAAGAAATCGGGTTGGGTATTTCTCTAGACCAGTGGGTGCTGCGAGAAGCTTGTCACCAACTTCAACAGTGGCAAGAGCAATTCTTATCTAGCCCAGCTGACGAGGAAAGCGCCGCGAGTGATTCCTCAAGAGCAATTCAATCCTTAACCATTAACGTCAATCTTGGTACTCCCCAGTTTGGGCAAGCTGAGCTGCTACAGCACATCGATCGAGTCCTACAGGAGACTCATCTAGATGCTTCTAGTCTACAGCTAGAGATTACAGAAAATGCGATTATGCAGAATGATGAAGCGGCAAGTGTCATGCTCTCGCAACTCGGAGCGATGGGAATTCGGTTGCTCGTTGATGACTTTGGCACTGGCTATTCATCTTTAGGTCGTCTTCACCGCTTTGCGATCGATATGTTGAAAATCGATCGCTCTTTTGTTAGCAATATCGGGACTAGTGCGGTCAGTCTAGAAATCACTGAAACAATCGTGACGCTTGCCCAAAAGCTTGACGTAGACGTGACAGCAGAAGGAGTAGAAACAGCAGAGCAATTAGCCCGGTTGAGAGAGTTGAACTGTGGATACGGACAGGGATATTTTTTCTCTATGCCACTAGAAGCTTCAGCAGCAGAGGCATTGATCGTGACAAATCCACGGTGGTGAATTGAGGCGATCGCACTTTATTCTTTTGTACAAAAACCGTTAGAGCAAGAGCAAGGAAACACAGGCAGATAATTACAAATTATTCTGACTCCTGACTCCTGACTCCTGACTCCTGTTTACTTCACAGCTGCTTCTCGCGCTGCGGCTGCTTGGTCGGGATGAATGCCCAAGCGAGTCAGATTGATCCTACCTTTGCCATCGATCTCTCTAACTTTGACAATCACTTCATCGCCAACTGTGACCTCGTCTTCAACTTTCCCTACACGATAGTCAGCCAGTTGAGAAATGTGGATCATGCCTTCTTTTCCAGGCAAAAATTCCACAAACGCGCCAATGGGAATAATTCGAGTCACGCGACCAGCGTAGACTTCTCCTTCTTGTAGCTTGCGGGTCATTCCCTGAATGATGTTACGAGCTTTTTTCGCTTTGCTCTCATCCACCGCAGAGATAGTCACCGTGCCATCGTCTTCAATATCGATTTTGGCTCCAGTTTCTTCGGTGATCCCTTTAATTGTTTTGCCACCAGGTCCGATAATCATGCCGATCAGATCTTGCTCGATCTTAATTGTCAGCAGACGCGGGGCAAAGGCTGACATTTCGCTACGCGGCTGGTCGATCGCCTGAAGCATTTTTTCCAAGATGTGCATCCGTGCGGGACGCGCTTGGTCAATGGCTTGCTTGATCGTTTCCAGGGGCAGCCCAGAAATTTTCATGTCCATTTGCAGGGCTGTAATTCCTGTATCCGTTCCAGCCACTTTAAAGTCCATATCGCCCAAGAAGTCTTCAATCCCCTGAATATCAGTCAGGACGCGGACTTCGGAACCTTCTTTAATCAGTCCCATCGCCGCCCCACTCACGGGTTTGAGAATCGGAACGCCTGCATCCATCAGGGAAAGAGTGGAACCGCAGACCGAACCCATCGACGTAGAACCATTAGAAGAGAGGACTTCCGACACTACGCGAATGACGTAGGGAAAATCAGCTTTGGGTGGTAAAATGGGCAGGATGGCACGTTCTGCTAGGGCTCCGTGACCGATTTCCCGCCGACCTGGGGCGCGCAGAGGTTTTGTTTCCCCAACCGAGAAGGGTGGAAAGTTGTAGTGATGGATATAGCGTTTTTCTAGGTCTTCTTGCAGATCGTCAGACAAGTTTTGAGCATCGCCTGGTGTCCCTAAAGTACAGGCAGACAGAACCTGCGTCAGACCTCGATTGAATAAACCGCTACCGTGAACCCGCTTGGGTAAAACATCCACTCTACAGGAAACAGGGCGTACTTCGTCTAGTTTGCGTCCGTCAACCCGCACGCCATCTTCAACAATTTGCCGTCGCATCAATTGCTTGGTCAAATCTTTGAAAGTGTTACCCAGTGCTTTGCTTTCGGTAGTCGTAATCACCTTTACCGGATCTTCTTCTGGCAGTTCGGCGATCGCTTCGGCAACAGCTGCTTTCACTTCATCAAGGGCAGCATCGCGGCTATTTTTGTCAAGCTCAAACTGCGAGAGAATTTGTTTGATTTGAGTTTGGGCGCGATCGCGAATGAAGTCTGTTAAAGTAGAATCCACTTCTGGCGGTGTGACTTGTGGCGGTTCGACCCCTAACTCCTTGAGAAAGTCTTGTTGAGCAGCGATCAAATCTCGCACGGCTTCGTAGCCGAAATCGATCGCCTCAACCATATCCTGTTCTGATAGCTGGTTAGCTCCAGCCTCTACCATAATCACGCCGTCTGGAGTGCCTGCTACCACCAGATCCAAATCTCCGGCTTTAATTTCAGCATAGGTAGGGTTAATAATAAAATCATCCCCTACCAAGCCGACGCGCACGGCTGCCATTGGTCCATTAAAAGGAATTTGTGCCAGCATCACCGCCATTGATGCACCCGTTACCGCTAGCACGTCCGGCGGGACTAACTCATCCATTGCCAGAGTCGTCGCCACGACTTGCAGATCGTCCCGCAGCCAACCAGGAAACAGCGGACGCAAGGGGCGATCGATCAAGCGACTCGTCAGAATCGCCTTTTCTGGCGGACGACCTTCACGCCGCAAGAAACCACCTGGAATTCGACCGACAGCGTAGAGTCTTTCTTCATAATCTACCGTCAGGGGAAGAAAATCAATGCCTTCTCTGGCTGTACTTCGGGTTGCAGTAACTAAAACTGCTGTATCGCCTGATTGAATTAACACTGCTCCCCCAGCTTGAGGGGCTAACATACCTACTCTAAGTCGAATATCCCTTCCATCGAAGGATATTGACCTATCCATCTCTACCATTTAGTTTTTTGTCCTTCTTAATCGCTATTCTGATTCTGTCGCAATCCTAGCACCGATATACCTCTAGTGGGTTGTCACGGAAGAAGGGGAGTCGTAGGGGCGGGTTTTGGCAGGACACCTGTATTAGAAATATCCCTCGACAGAAAAGAAATTCAAATTAGCTGGTGCGGATCGCGTGATTATGCCTGCTTCCATTGGTGCAGAACGAATGGTACAGATGATTGTGCAGAAGCGCGATCGAATCGGTAGTGATGGTTGTTAGATAACTGGTAACTGGTAGTTGGTAGTTGGTAACTGGTCACTAGCCACTAGCCACTAGCCACCAGTCACTAGTCACTATTAAATCCGATCGCTTGCTCTTTTCATTGCTTTAGCAAAAATACATTTTTCATTTAGTTCTACTTAATTAAAATAGTATAAAAGTTGATTTGTTTCCCTGACTGGGGTTAGGAGTGGGTGGGTGTCGAAGGCTGCTAAGTTTTTGCTAATTGGTTCAACTGAGACTTACAGTGGTAAGTCTGCCACTGTATTAGGTCTATCTCATCGATTGCAACAAATGGGGCTGGATCTTGCCTACGGCAAACCTTTGGGTAGCTGTTTTAGTGAAGATACCACAGCCGCGATCGCTGATGCTGATGTTGAGTTTGTGACTAAACTACTGAAACTCCCACCACAGCGGGTATTTCCCACAATCTTATCCTTGGACGAAAATGCCATTGGCAAACGCTTGCGAGGAGAAGACAACATCGACTACCGCGAACGCCTGAAGCAATATCTGCAACTTCCAGCAGGCGATCTGACAGTCTTGGAAGGACCGGGAACTCTGGAAGAGGGCAGTTTGTTCGATCTGCGAATGCTGCAAGTATCTGAAATTATTAATGCTTCAATTCTACTAGTGTCTCGCTACAAATCGGCGTTTTCTGTGGAACCATTGATTTCGGCACGACGGCGCTTGGGCGATCGCTTAATTGGCGTGCTACTGAATGATATTCCTCTCGAACAGATGGAAGCTGTAGCAGCAGAAGTCAGTCCTTATCTAGAAAAACGCAGTATTCCAGTTTTAGGAATGCTGCCTAGCAATCGCTTACTCAGAAGTGTCAGCGTTAGAGAATTAGTCAATCAGTTAAAAGCAGATGTCCTTTGCCGTGCCGATCGCCTCGATCTGATGGTAGAAAGTTTGGCAATTGGAGCTATGAATGTCAACTCAGCGTTGAGATATTTCGGACAGCGGCGAAATATGGCTGTCGTCACGGGAGGCGATCGCGTTGAAATTCAATTAGCAGCTTTGGAAAGTTCTACTCAATGCCTCATTCTAACGGGCAAGCTTCCCGCACCAACTTTTATCCTTAGTAAAGCAGAAGAACTCGAAATTCCCATCCTCTCGGTCGATCTCGATACGTTAACTACAGTAGAGATCGTCGATCGCACGTTCGGACAAGTGCGCCTGCACGAACCCTTCAAAGTTGAATGCATCCGTCAGTTAATGACAGAACATTTTGACTTTAATCGCTTATTATCTCAACTCGACCTCAGCCCTGCTGTTGCTTTGCCTTAGATCTAAATTATCCATAAATAGTTGCCATTCCCTGCGGTTCGTGCGAGTATTTACCACTTGCTATAGGTTGATATGTCTCGTTATATAAACACAAACTCTCGGGATGCTTGGCAACAAATTGCATCATCTGGCGATGAAATTTCCCTCTGAAAAATGCTTGCAAGCTTTGCGGCGATCGCCAATAACTTACCATCACAACTTCATTAGCAGCGCAAATCCCTGCTTTAACTTGCACGCAGCCATCAGCCGTTGCTGTGGTGTTCTTAATCCACAAGAGATTTTTCCACATCCAAATCAAGCCTGCGCGATCGCGTGCCAAGAAACCGTTCACAAAGGCGATCGCTTCGGGGTTTTCTGGTAACTCAACTTGATATATTGAATAACTCATACGAGAATCACCTCATTAATTGGTGGTCGATCGACTAATTTTGACCAGTAGAGACGTTGCATGTAATGTCTCTACAGCCATTGCAGATCGGTTAATATGCAATTAGTTGAATATACTATTATCATATGCACTTTTTTGCATAAGTAAAGTAAAGAAATATTATGGCTTTAACGCACGCGATCCTCGCCAGATTAATTGATACTCCCTTAAGCGGATACGATATAGCCCAACAATTTGATGGCTCAGTTGGCTACTTCTGGGCAGCAAGTCACCAGCAGATTTATCGAGAATTATCCAAATTAGAACAACAAGGCTGGATTGCAGGCGAAACTGTGCTTCAAACAGGAAAACCAGATAAAAAGCTTTACTATGTGACAGAAATAGGCAAACAACAGCTAAAGTCTTGGATAGCTTCCCCCTCAGAGGCTTCACCAATCAAGGACGATTTATTAGTCAAAATTTTTGCTGGTTATGTCGCTCCTCAAGCGATCGCGATCGAGTTGAAGCGTCATCAAAAAGCGCATCAGGAAAAGCTGGCAGCATACAAAGCTATAGAGCAAAAGTACTTTAGCAATCCGCAAATACTATCCGAAATCGAAAAGTTTCAATACCTCACTCTCCTGAATGGTATTAGTTACGAAACTCACTGGCTGTCTTGGATCGATCGAGCAATAGAGTTACTTAAATAGCAGGGGACAATTCGCCATTCGCACTTTTACGCTGCGCTACACTAGCCCTAGTCTTCGACAAAGCGTTTCCCCTATGGGAAAACAAGCTACATGTTAGCCAAAGGCGAAGCGTTCACGCAGTATAGCGCAGCGTTTAGCGTTACGCAATTTGCAATTCACAATTAACTAACCTCCTGCTACTCGCCACTGATAACTCCCAATTACCAATTACCATTCTTCCCTGATAACTAATAACTGTTCTCTGCTAGAATAACTAGGTTGTGTATCCGAACCTACGTCCTTGATCGAGCAGAGCCAGTCTATCAATGTATCCGATGTCGATACCCTTGCCCAAGAGTTGGCAACGATTCAGCAAACGGGCGCAAAACGAATTGCTTTACTGGGGTCGCGTCACGTCCCCCTGACTCATCAGCACTTAATCGAAATGATGAGCTACGCTCTGGTTCTGTCGGGTAATCGGATTATAACTTCCGGTGCGACGGGGACAAATTCAGCTGCTATTCGCGGTGCGATGCGTGCCGATGCGAATATGTTGACTGTAATTCTGCCACAAAGTTTAGAGCGTCAACCTCTGGAATCGCGCCAGCAGTTAGAAAAGGTGATGCATTTAGTAGAAAACGCCAAAAACGACCAAATGTCTTTGGCAGAAGCTAGTGCTGTATGCAACCAAGAGATCGTTTCTCGTTGCCAACAGCTAATCTGCTTTGCTTTCCACGATAGCCGCACGCTTTTGCAAACTTGCCAAGAGGCAGAAGATCAAAGGAAGATCGTGACGCTGTTCTACCTTGACTGATCGAGATGAACTCACAACTCCCTACTTCAGCAATTTTTCTCTTCTGTATTGCAGTAGCAGCAGTACTGGTTTATGTACCGTTTCTCCTTGTCGGTTACGGACGAGTGCAAGCTGGCTACGATATGGCAGCTCCTCGTGCTATGTTTGACAAGCTACCACCCTACGCGCAACGAGCAGCTTGGGCGCATCAAAATTCATTTGAGAATTTCACCATTTTTGCGCCAGCCGCATTGATGGCATATGTTACGGGAGTTGATTCTACCTTGGCTGTGGGAGCGGCGATCGCCTTTGTGGTAGTGCGATTGTTTTACTCGATATTCTACATAGCTAACATCCCCTTAGCGCGATCGCTGATGTTTGCGATCGGTAGTCTTTGCTCTGGTATCTTGTTTGTTACTAGCATCCTACAAGCAACTAGTTATCAGTGACCAGTTATTAGTGGCTAGTGGCTGGTGACTAGTGGTAAGTGGGGTGTAGGGTGTAGGGTGTAGGGTGTAGGGTGTGGATATTTTAAATTTCTTTCTCCCTTGTCTCCCTTGTCTCCCCCCTCTCCCTTGTCTCCCTTGTCTCCCCCTCTTCCTTGTCTTTCTATAGCCTCTAGCCCCTCATTCTTATGGCTTCTACTTTTTCCTTCGATATTGTCAGCGACTTCGATCGCCAAGAACTAGTTAATGCTGTCGATCAGACTAGCCGCGATATTAAAAGCCGTTACGATCTCAAAGATACTCAAACGACAGTAGAGTTAGGTGAAGATACGATTACTGTCAACACCGATAGCGAATTTACGCTCGAATCCGTTCATACTATACTGCGCGAAAAAGCTGCAAAGCGTCAACTATCTCAGAAAATTTTCGATTTCGGCAAAGTGGAATCTGCTAGTGGTAACCGCGTCCGGCAAGAAATTAAGCTCAAGAAGGGCATCAGTCAAGAAATTAGCAAACAAATCTCTAAATTGATCCGCGATGAGTTTAAAAAAGTGCAAGCTTCAATTCAAGGTGATGCTGTACGGGTGTCAGCGAAATCTAAAGATGACTTGCAAGCTGTAATGGGACGCTTGAAGCAAGAAGATTATCCTGTAGCTCTACAATTCACCAATTATCGATAAAAGTCAAAAGTCAAAAATCAAACTTGGTTTGTGTTGGTTCGATTTCAAGGAAACAGTTCTTTCCCTGGATAACAGCTTAGGTGAACTTTAGCTTAGGTGAACTTTTCTTAAAAAACATCTGAATATATGTTCATATGTTATCCTGATGGGAGAGGTGAATAGGATTAAAACTATGACGACAGTAACTTCAATGAAATGTGCTTGTGACAATTGCTTGTGCGTTGTTTCCTTAGAGGACGCGATTCAAAAAGATGGCAAGGCTTACTGTAGTGAAGCCTGTGCTAGCGGTCATCCCGATGGTAGTAGTGGCTGCGGTCACACTGGTTGCGGTTGCGGCTGATCTGATTTTGAATTTCGGGTTGTATAAACATTACATATCTAGTAGCTTCCATTACTGTGTTAAAAGAGAGTAGGAAATGAAAGTTTTCTACTCTTAATTAAAGTAAGGGTAGAATCACCTGAAAACAACTACCAACGTTAACTTGGCTCTTAACAGCTATTTCGCCTCCGTGCTGCTTCACAATTGCTTGAGCAATTGCCAAACCTAATCCCAAACCCTTTTGCTGTTGTTGCGCTTGTTCGGAGCGCCAAAACCACTGAAATATTGAAGCATGATGCTCTGGTGGAATACCAATACCTGTATCTTCAACTGAAACGATCGCTTTACGTTTAGACTTGCGTACTGCGAGAGAAATACTACCTCCTTTTTCCGTATAAGCGATCGCGTTCTCCAGTAAATTTGAGAATAAACGACTCAAATGAATTGGATCTCCCCGCACAGATAAACCAGGTAGCAATTGAGCTTGAAAAGCAATACCTTGTGACGTAGCACGGGCATCGAACTGTTCTAATATAGGTAAAAGCAATTCTTCTAAGCGAATATTTACTGTCTCTAACTCAGTTGGTAAAAGTGCTACCTCGCTCCGAGTCAAAATCAGTAAATCTTCTACCAGATGCTCTAGTTCGTCAGTAGCGTTAGCAACGATCGTTAATTTTTGCCGATCGAGTGGTATTGCTGATTCTGCTTCTCCTGCTAGCAGTGCGATCGCTAAGGTAATTCGCGTCAACGGGTGGCGGAGATAATGAGATATATTCGTAACAGTCTGTTTGAGCTGTCGAAAGCTTTGTTGTAGCGGCTGGGAGTTCCACTGACTGAGGTGAACGCCACTGATACTAAAGATAAATAAAATAGCGATTCCCTGACAGCCAAGCCAGAGCCGCAGCCGAGCCAAAATCATTTCTAATGGCTGTGTGGATTCTGTCTCTTATACACATCT
>NZ_PYCI01000102.1:0-24483 GCF_003015105.1 Chroococcidiopsis sp. CCALA 051
CTTAGCTCCTAACCCCTAGCTCCTAACCCCTAGCTCCTAACCCCTAGTTATGGCTGAACCAATTCCGCCAGTCACATTGCCACCAGCTAAAGATCCTCTACAAGAGGGGGAATGGTTGCGAGCAGCCCTGCAACAATGGCTCGATACAGAATTTCTGCCAGAGCCGGCTAATCAACAAATATCTCGTCGCGCTGCTCAAATATTTGTCCGGCAGCGAATGGAGGGAGAGAACGATCTAGGTTCACTAGCGATCGCGATCGTCACAGAAATGCAAGAATTTGATTTTTCTAAAAGCTTTTACAGCGAATTTGCTGTTGCTAATGCAGTCAGCGATCTGCTCCTAGATAGCTTGGGCATCGATCGCTGTTGCGGTCAATAAAACCTACCAGCTCGACTTAACGACTCCTGGTAATAGCCCTTCGTGCGCCCACTCTCTCAACACGTTCCGAGACAGCCCAAAGTCTCTGTAATACCCTCTAGGACGACCCGTAACCCAGCAACGATTGTGGAGGCGGGTGCGAGAGCTACTGCGGGGTAAGCGTTGAATTTGCCGATGGATTTCTAGTTTCTCGACTTGAGATTCGGCGTTGTGAAAATCCTCAAGTAATGCCTCACGTTTGTCAGCATACTTTGCAACTATCTTTTGGCGCTTTTTCTCGCGCTCGATCATGCTCTTTTTAGCCATAAATGCTGAAAGCTATTGTTCCCTAAAGACACCGTTTTCCATTGTATCTCATCAGTTATCAGTTATCAGTTATCAGTGGCTAGTGGCTAGTGGCTAGTGGCTAGTGGGGTGTAGGGTGTGGAGATTGTAAATTTCTTTCTCCCTCAGCTGGGCGACTCTCCCCCCTCTCCCTTGTCTCCCCCCTCTCTCTTGTCTCCCTCACTCCTCGCTCCTCACTCCTCACTCCTCACTCAAAACACTAGGGGGAATCTCGTCTAATAACGGCAGAGCGGCTGAGGGACACAAATCGGAGAGCAAACATGCCTGACATGCAGGATTGCGTGCTTTGCAAATAGCTCGTCCGTGATAAATAATCCGAATTGAAAAGTTTTCCCAGTCATCTGAGGGGAGCAACCGAATCAAATCGCGCTCGATGTGAATGGGATCTGTATTTTTCGTCAATCCTAAACGATAGCTCAAGCGTTTGACGTGGGTATCTACCGTGACTCCAGCATTAATCCCAAAGGCATGAGCCAGCACCACATTTGCCGTTTTTCGCGCCACTCCTGGCAAGCGTAAAAGCTGTTCCATGCTGGGAGGGACTTGTCCTCCATATTCCGCTACCAAGATCCGGCAGGCGGCTTGAATGTTCTTAGCTTTGTTACGATAGAACCCTGTCGAACGGATGAGATTTTCAATCTCAACTGGTTCCGCCTTAGCTAGTGCTTCAGCATCGGGAAACTGCCCAAATAAAGCAGGCGTGACTAAGTTCACGCGCTCGTCCGTACACTGAGCTGAAAGTATAGTTGCAATCAGAAGCTGAACAGGTGTTGCATAATTGAGCGTACAAGGGGCATTGGGGTACAGCCGCTTCAGGCGCACTAGAATTTCCAATGCCCGTTGTTTTTTCGATGCCCACTTCCGAGTTATGTTCACTGAAAGAACTTTTGCACCCAAGGTAGGTTAGCAGTATCGCGCACGATCAGGAAAATTCCCAATCCTAACAATAGCATTAGCCCTGTTTGCATTACGCCGTCTTGAATGCGAGTCGGTAGGGGCTTACCGCGCAGTCCTTCCACAAATAAGAACGCCAATTGACCACCATCTAGAGCTGGTAGAGGCAAGATGTTGATGATAGCAAGGTTGATGCTGATTAAAGCGGCAAATTGAAGTAAATTAGCTGGATTCGATTGGGCAATATTTGCGCCAAACTCTACAATTTTGACTGGTCCTGCAACTTGGTTGGCAGTTTGGCTGAAGTTACTAATCAGTTGGACGAATCCCTGACCCGTGAGAACGACAATTTTTTGGAATTCGTTTGCTCCCACGTTGAAAGCTTGCAGAATATTCGCAGCACGGCGAGTTTCTAGTTTACCGTTGGGGTTGAGTTGAACGCCGATCCGTCCTTGACCTTCAGGGCTGCGTTCTGGCGTAATAGTTAAATCTAGAGTTCGATCGCCCCGTTGAAGTTGTAGTTCTAAAGGTTGGTTGGGATGCGTTGCGATCGTCTGCTTGACGTATTCCAAAGTCCCGGGAACAGCCTCTAATCGCTTTCCCTCGATTGCTAAAATTACATCTCCTGGTTGAATGCCCGCCTTAGCAGCCACAGAACTCACATCTGTAGCCACCACAGGGACGAGTACCCCAGGTTCGGGGACGAATTTTTGCACGCCTACAGTTCCTACTTGAGTCACCAAAAGCAAGTAGGCAAAAATTAAGTTGGCAATTACCCCAGCACTAATGACAATTGCGCGATCGAGAATCGGGCGATTGCGTAAAAGATTGGGGTCATTAGGAGGAATCGTACTATCGGGATCGTCGTCAGGAAATCCCACGAAACCACCCAAGGGAAAAGCACGAACCGCGTATTCGGTTTCCGGTCCCTGATATTTCCACAAAATCGGTCCAAAGCCCAAGGAAAAACGATTGACATGAATACCCTGTGACCGTGCGGCTATAAAATGTCCTAGCTCGTGTACCAAAATTAAAACGGCTAAGACTGCGATCGCTGCCAAAACTGACATAGAATCAATTCTCGATAAATTTAGCTACATATTTCTTCATTGTAATGAGTGGTGCGTGGTAATTAGTGAATAGTGGCTAGTGGCTAGTGGCTAGATTCTTCAAGACACTAGCCACTAGCCACTGATAACTGGTCACCGATCGCTGGTCACTGATAACTGTTCCCTCACCTCTCCCCAATGACTTCTCGCCTTAAGTAAGGTTGCAACACCTCCGGTACTTTTACCGTGCCATCTGGCTGCTGGTAATTTTCTAAAATTGCTGCCATTGTCCGACCTACAGCTAAGCCGGAACCGTTGAGAGTATGGACGTACTGGGTTCCTTTTTTGCCTGCTTCCTTAAACCGGATGCTCCCCCTGCGAGCTTGAAAATCCATGCAGTTGGAGCAACTGGAGATTTCTCGATACTTTTCCGATGAGGGTAGCCACACTTCTAAGTCATAGGTTTTTGTAGACGAAAAGCCAAGATCGCCTGTACACAGTTCTAGAACTCTATAGGGTAGTTGTAGTGCTTGCAAAATCGCTTCTGCGTCTTGCAAAAGTTTTTGATGCTCTTGTTCCGACGTGTCAGGATGGACGAATTTGTATAATTCGACTTTATTAAATTGGTGTAGTCGAATCAGTCCCCGTGTATCTCTACCATAGCTACCAGCTTCGCGGCGAAAGCAAGGCGTATAAGCACAGTGATTAATTGGCAAATCTTCTGCTGCTAAAATTTCCCCTCGATAGAAATTAGTAATTGGAACTTCAGCTGTGGGACTGAGCCACAGATCGTCATTGGCGCACTTAAAGCTTTCTTCAGCAAATTTGGGTAGTTGACCGGAGGCTGTGAGGGATTGAGAATTAATCAAAAAGGGTGGGATAATTTCTACATAACCTGCGGCGGTTTGGCGATCGAGCATGAATTGAATTAACGCTCTTTCCAACTGCGCCCCAATACCAATTAAACTGACAAAACGGCTTTGAGCTATTTTTGTCGATCGCTCGAAATTGAGCAGACCTAGCTTTTCACCAATTTCCCAATGGGGCAGAATGTTCGCGTTTTGGGGCAGATACTCATCGCCCCAACGCCGCACTTCAATGTTTTCTGTTTCGTTTTTGCCAATCGGAGTAGAATCGCTTGGTAAGTTGGGAATTGTTAGCAAGAAAGTTTCGATTTGTTCTTTTAGCTCTCTTTCTTGCGGTTCGAGTTCGCTCAACCGAGTTTTGATCGTGTTGCCTTCTTCTCGCAAATCTTGCACTTCTGGAGAGTCAGGACTGCTACCAGATTTAATTTTTTGTCCGACGAGTTTACCAATTTCGTTACTACGGGCTTGGAGTTGCGATCGCGCTTGTTCTAAGTCCCGCTGTTGACGGTCTAACTCCAACAATGGTTGCAAGTCATAGTCGCCACGACGCTGCAACCGTTCTTGCACGGCTTGGGGATTTTCTCTAATTTGCTTAATATCCAGCACGGATCTGTTTAGCTTCTTCTAGTTCTGGTTACAACACTATCATGAGCGGTAAGGAGTGGGGAGTGAGGGGTGAGGAGCGAGGAGCGAGGGATTATTGGAAAAAACAGACAAGGAGACAAGGGAAAAATAAATACCATTTCTTCTCCCTCTCCCCAAATCTCCTATTCTCCCACTTCTTCCCTCACTCCTCACTCCTTGCTCCTCACTCCTCGCTTAACTCCGATTAATCCGATTGAGTAGCCATAAAGCGCTGGATAATCCCAGAAAGTGAGCAAAAATGGTGTTCGTGTTTGCTTGCACTGCTAATATGTCCAATCCGCCAATAATCCGATTGGGATCGAATATTCCGGTTGCGATCGCCTGGGGTGATATGGCTCTAGCAAATAGAGTCCCAATAATCGCATAAGCTCCAAACAGGCTTAAGAGCATTCCTACCAAGTTAACGACTAAAGCAAATTTGATCGCTTGAATCGTATAAACTTTGCGCGGACGGTTAGCAGGATTAGATGACCGAAGTTGTCTGCCTAGTCTGGTGTATCGAAAAGCACAGTAGACGCTCATGCCAAGGGCAATCAAGCCGCAGACAGCGAGAAAAATACCAAATCCAGTCCCAGGATTGTTACTAGGACTACCAGTTCGCTGACTGAATACGGCAAATAGCAATAAAACTATGGCAGAAACAACACCCAAAACGATCTGCGACCAGAAGCCAATCCAACCAGTCAGCCGAAACTGGTTAGCAATGGATTCAAGCGATGCCGGAGGAGGCTTCGTACCCGACTTATCAAACATATTTATCTCCAGTTTGGATTTATTAAACAGATACTTATCACTCTTAAAATAGAATTCATAATTCGTAACTTGTAATAATTCTTACATCCAAAATCCTCAAACCCTACTCCACAGCCCTTCCTGTAAGAGATCTTGTCGCGTTGGGTCAGACAAGAAGCAAAAATGTAATGAATTTTGAATGAAGTTTAGCAGACAACTTATGGTTCTGCGTTTAAAATTGCCTCAACCGCATTCCGGTGCGATCGGCGAAGTTTTGCAGAGCGATCGCGGCTGAGTGTGAGAAACAAGGATTTCGTCAGAGATGATTGTCAAAAGTGCTGTTTTTTGTGATTTATGGATGAGAAGTAAACTAAAGCTATGAGAATTGAGGATATTTATCAGTTTTTCCAAAATCCTCCTCCGACCTATTTGAGCCAAGAACTTGCAGTATGTTACGTGCTGTCAGTTTTGTTAAAAGGAGAATCCTACGGCACGGAACTGATTCAAAAGCTGGAGAGCGAATACCCTAATTATCGCCTTTCCGATACAGTCCTATATAGCGCACTTAAGTTCCTGGAAGATGAAAAGGCAATTCTCGGCTACTGGAAGAAGGTTGAGGGAAGAGGGCGACCGCGACGGATGTATCAGATAAGCCCAGAATGGCAAGTACAGGCGCAGGAGTTATCTCGACTGTGGCAAGAGTATATTAGTAAGGTGGTACGCTAATGGCTGATCGATCGTGCAAAAATCGATTGTGAAAAAGTCGAACAGGCGCTGTTCAAACGCAAGATAGCTATGACTCCGATTCTCTCATCGACCCTACTGCTGACTTTATTGCTGTCAGTGGGGCTGTTTTTCTTCATTCGAGCCTCTACTAAAGACCGAACGCAAACGCTCCATCTGGTGTCCGCACAGCCAGAAGCTTCGTTGATGGCGCAACTACAACAGTATTTGCGCTCGCGTTCCTATACTGTTTCTGAGGTGGATGCTGAGAAAAATTCTGTTACGTTTGAGGGAGTTATCCGACCGAGCTTGTTTCTAGCTGTGTTTCTCTCAATCCTTGCCACGGTGGGAATTCTTTGCCTGATCTTGGTTTGGTCGTTACTATTTCCAAACTGGACGGCGGCTTTCTCGCTCCTGATTTTGCTAGCTCCAACAGCAGGTATTTTCTATTGGAAAAAAGCAGCCAGGAAAGAACGGGTATCTCTTAAATTAGAGGCAAATACGGGCGATCGCATCTCGCCACAAAGCCTACTCACAGTCACCGCTCATCGGGATGAGTTAATTCAATTGCAGCGATCGCTGAATTTGAAGCTAGCAGAGTAAGGAGATCGAAATCTGGAATTCGCGTAGCCTTGCGTGTAGCAATATTTTAGGGGAAGTATATACTTCCCCTAAATTTCATCTTTGCTTTGCTTAAACGCGACTCACTCGCGTTTGACTAAAACGCTAATGATTTCAAAATCTCCAATACCTAACTTTTGGTTGTCATTTAGCTTCGGCAACGCCTTAGGCTACCTGTGTGCGGCAACGAGTTCCTTTTCAGGAGGATTTTCTAGTACCCGTAGACTAGGGAACAAGAAATGATTCTCTTCTACATACTGCGCCCCAAACAAACCTTTTTCTGCCCAGAAGTAGCGATCTGTAGTGTGCTCGTTTCGCTTAACCAGCAGCAATGCAGGCGGAGCAATTCCCTCCGCTTGAATAAACTTCCGAGCAGCAGTCACGGGTTTATCTTCGCCACTTTCAATGCTATATTGAGGCACATGCTCGAGGATGCGACGTCCTTCCTGGCGACGACGACTTTTGCGCTTGCGTCTTCTTGCCAACCTGTCTCCCTCCTTTTTTTAACCAGAAAATTGTATTTATATTTACAAAATCCGTCGTCAGTATATCGATTTGAGTTAGAAAAATCAACTTATGTTAAGCGTTTGCAACAAAAAACCCGCTAATGTTGAAAATATGATTAATAAAACGACACAAGCGATCGCAGTCAATTAAGATTCTTAATCCACTTACAATTCAGTTATCAGTTGTCAGTTATCAGCGACTTGTGACTCGTGACTTGTCTTGCTCCCCCAGTTCTCTTCCCCCGACTCCCAAATTCTTGCCGTAGCCCTTCGTAATGCCTGCCAGTGCTGAGTTTATTTCATTGTGTCGCTCTCAAGTTGCCTTGCTAACCCAAGGAATGGGGGCGGCTTTGAGCGTGGTATATCTGACGGAAAGATTAGTAGAGGAAGGAACAGCACAGGAGAAGCTGATCCCTGTCGTAGCCTATCCAGAGTCAGCAGTGAGGTGGCAGGGACTAGAGTTAAATAGTGCAGCACTTCCTGCTACAACAAGTCGCCTTCAGCCACCGCGATTGCAAGCAAAAGCCACTGCAAAAAATATAGATACTGTATCTTTGCCGGAACTACCGACCGAGGCAAATGTAGCTGAAGCGGCAGAAACGGCAGATAAAGCCCTAGTACCGAGCCAACAGATTGTTTTACCACTGCTTAATGAAGGAGTGTTAATTGGACTACTCGTGACTAGTCGGGAGGATAGAGCATGGAACGAGCGAGAACGGCATGAAATCGAACGAGTGGCGCAAACGCTAACGTTGGCAAGACTTTTAGATCGGCGACGAGAGCGATCGGAACAGCAGCTCAGCCAGCAAAAGCAACTACAAGCCCAACAGCGAGAGTTATTAGATAACTTACTGCACCAGTTTCGCAACCCACTGACGGCATTGCGGACGTTCGGCAAATTGCTGCTCAAGCGCTTGCTACCTGGAGATGCAAACCGAGCTGTGGCAGATAATATCGTGAGAGAAAGCGATCGCTTGCAAGAATTGCTGCAACAATTCGATCGAGTCATCGACATGACAGAGGAAGATTTAGAACCAACCAAATCCCTTCCTCCAGCCACAGAGGTGCGATCGGCAATACCTATACTCAATACCCCTTTACCACTGCTGCCCAATCGCGAAGGCACTCAGAGCGAGATTTGCACGATTGAGGACGTGCTAAAACCCTTGCTAGCTTCTGCTTGGGCGATCGCTCAAGAACGCAACTTAGAGCTGCTTGCAGATCTGCCACCAAATTTACCAGCAGTGCGCGCTCATCTAAGAGAATTGCGTGAGGTATTAAGCAATTTGCTTGACAATGCAATTAAATATACTCCGCCTGGAGGCAAAATTTACGTCCAAGCAGGATTAGAGCGAGACAACTTCCAGGGCATCGCCATTAGCGACACGGGGGTAGGTATCCCCCCGCAAGATAAGGAGCGAATTTTCGATCGCCACTACCGAGGTAGACAAGCAGATTCAGATATTCCTGGTACGGGTTTGGGACTAGCAATTGCTAAGGCACTGATCGAACAAATGCAAGGCACGATTGAAGTTTTTAGTCCTGCTTTGTGGCATCCCACCCCAGAAAGTAGCGGGGGAACTACGTTTATTGTTTGGTTAATGGTAATGGGTAATGGGTAATGGGTAGTTAGTAGTTGGTAGTTGGTAGTTGGTTGTAGCTCCTAGTCTCCTCTGCTCCTTACTCGATCGCTCCCTGCTTCCTGATAACTGTTCACTCATAACTGATAACTGAACGAGCAAAGCGCTGCGCTAGGGGTGGGATGATAACGAGGGGATTGCTGAATCCAGAAAAGATGTGGATGCCTGTTTTGCCAGGGATGTTACCGATTAGTGGCAGGGGATAACTTCGTTCAGCTTTGCTAACGCGGCTGAAACTAACTAAACAGTGATGCCAAGTTCCCGGCAGGTCTTTGAGTGCTGGTAAAATTTGCCCTACACTTGCTCGAATAGTAGCTTCGCTGGCTTCGGGATTAATGGTAGCTTGGGTATCGGTCAAAGTGCGGCTCAACTGCCCTAATCGCAGGCTACCATCGAGAAATTGAATCGCCCCAGCATCTAAAATTGGGGGTGCGAGTTCTAATCCTTGTTCGTCCCATAGGCGATCGTTTGTCGTCGATGCGGCTTCTAGTTGAAAGCGTTGAAGTCGAGCCGGCATCACGAGCGATCGCAATTGGATGTCAACTGGTGGAATGTCAATTAACTCAGCATGAGTAAAGTACAGTTCGATCGAAATGCCTGCTGCTTTGAGTAAAGCACGACTCAATCCACCCGCGCAGATCGCTGTGTTGGCACTGCAATACGTCTCGCTGACGGTTTTTACCCCTCCTACCTTGTCGCCTTGTTGCCAGAGTTTGAGTACTTGAGCAAACTGAAGATCGCCCCCCGCCCGTAGAAAGGCTTGGATGTAGGCTTGAGCGGTTTTTTCAGCATGGATGTGACCGTGTTTTACCGTCAATGCCCCTGTGATCGCTTGAGGGTTTAATAATGGTTCTAGTTCGCAGGCTTCTGAAATGCTGAGAAGTTGTGGCGGAATGGCAAAATCAGCATAGGTAGCAGCGACTGCTGCGGGGTCGTCATCAGCTGCAATTGTCAGCAGTAAGTCTAGTTCCCGAAATTGAGTGTCGGCGGCTAATTCTTCCGAGAGAATGCGATGACGGGCGATTCCTTCAGCGCACAATTGACGCATCGTATCGGTAGTACCAGACCAAAAAGCTAAACCACCATAGCTATAGCGAGTCGCATTTTGTCCTGTTGGATCTTGTTCTAGCAGCAGGACGGAAAAGCCTTGCTGAACTAATTCGTAGCTCAAAGCTGCGCCAGCAATACCTCCACCTACTACAATCCAATCGTATATTTTCATACTTCACATACGCTGTTCGATCGCTCATCCAGATCCTATCGCAGCTGCTAAGTAAGTCAAAAGTTAAAAGTTAAAATTAGAAATTAAGCTGTTTATTCATAATTAATGCCCTTTATGTGGTGGATATTTGGCATTAGTGCGTCTGACTAACCAGTAACAAATAGAAAGAGCAATAATCGCTGCTGCAAGTGCTAATAGTTGAGAATCAGTAATTTTGCCAAGATCGAGAATGATAATTTTGCGAGCAATTGCAATTAAAGATGTGACAATTACCATCTCGATTTGAATGATATGACTGCTAAGATAAGAAGTAATATTTTGCGTAATTTCTAGAGCAATAAGAATATTTAAAAATAAACCAAATATTCTGAGTAAGCCAGCAGAAAAATTCCCTAGTTCAGAGACAAGTAGCAGTTCTTTAGCTAAAGTCACGCCCAAATCTATAATGGCAAATAAAATAACTCCTAACATTGCTAGCGTTAAGAGTTTGGCAAAAAAATCTTCTACTTTATCAACAAAAACTAAAAAATTTGGATTCGTGTTTTTATCTACTAGAGGTGATATTAGTTTTCGCAATAACTTCATTGGTTAAAAGTCAAAAGTTAAAAGTTAAAATTCAAAAGACTGCAAGCTAACTACACCCAGCAAATTAAATGTCGAATAACTAATGCTGATGAGAAGATCGTACCAGAGATAAGCCAAGATAGAAGTATTCTGCTAAACGTTACAGTTCCAGCAAACCTGGTGGCGGTGCGATTTCAATTCTTCTCATCTCTAGATCTACAACAGGTGCGATCGCTTTCACAAATGGAATCAAAACTTTTCTTGGGGGAGTCGGGAGTTGGGAAGCGGGTGGAGGCGGAGGTGTCCTCCGCATCGGAACCGCGTAGTCGGGAGTCGGGAGTGGAGGATCGCTAATTTTGACTTCTGACTTTTGACTTTTGACTTCTTGATACAACTGTACTTCCAACAAGTCGTTTCCAGCAGGAATGACATCTGTTACCGTACCGATGCTCTCGCCAGTTTCTTGTAAGAAAACTTCTAAACCGATTAGATCGACGACATGATATTCATCTTCTCCTAATTCGGGGCGATCGCTTTCTGGTACGAGCAAGACACAATCCCGTAATGCTTCAGCTTGGCTGCGATCTTCAATTCCCTCTAAGGCTACCACGTACAATCCCTTACCTGGAATATCTCGACCTTCAATTAATTCAATTGGTTCTGGTTCTGTTTTCCCCGGACGCAATAACCAACGCTGTCCTGGTTCGACAAATCGTTCGGGAAAGTCTGAATCGGGGTAAACTCTGACTTCTCCATCTAACCCTTGGGGTGCAACGATTGTACCAATTGCTAACCAGCCATCGGGAATTTGTGGTTTTTGATTTTGAGATTTAAGTTTTGAACTCGTATTTTTGCCATTCATAATAGTAGCGTTAAACCGCAAACTCCTGGGCTAAATCTATCAACGATCGGTCGGTTACTCTGAAGACAGTCCACTCATTCATTGGCACTGCTCCTAGTTTTTGATAAAAGTTTATTGCTGTCTCATTCCAGTCTAATACCCACCACTCCAAGCGACCGCAGTTTCGCTCTTGAGCAAGATAGGCTAGATAACTGAGCATAACACGACCGATTCCCCGGCCGCGCATCTCTGGTTTTACGTACAAATCTTCTAGATAAATACCCGCACGTCCGAGAAATGTTGAGAAGTTATGAAAGAAAAGTGCAAAACTGACAGGTTGCTTTTGATAGTAACCTAAAATAACTTCTGCGCCTTTTCTGTCGCCAAAAAGAGACTCTCGTAAAATAGCTTCAGTAGCAACAACTTCATGACTCAGTTGCTCGTACTCAGCCAGCTCTTTGATAAATTGTAATACTAATGGTACGTCATCCGGTTCGGCAAATCTCATCTCAAAATTGAGAATTTTAGTTTTAATCATAAAACTACTGAGATGTCGATTGGGAATCTTTTAACTTTTAACTTTTAACTTTTGACTTTGCATAAACCTGTTCTGCTACTTTTGCGAGTCGCTGCATTCCCACTGCAATTTCTTCATTGCTAGCAGTCAGACTAATCCGCAAACACTGTTGTTTGTGAATCCAATCTTCGTGCAAACCAGGGAAGAAGGAACTACCAGGAACGACAATGACATTTTCTTGTTTGAGTTGTTGATAAAATTCCCAATCGGTTAAAGGTAAATCTTTTAACCATAACCAAGCAAAAATTGCTCCTTCGCCACGATGCAAAAACCAAGGTATATCAGGCATTGCCTGTTCTAAAGTAGATTCTAATACCTCAAACTTTTGCCGATAAAAAGGTCGAATGACATTGCTAGAAATTTCTGCCAAAGCACCAGAATTAATCGCTAAAGCCGCGATCGCCTGTCCGTAGCGTGACGGATGGATGCACATATTTGTCTGAAACGATTCCAGAATTTGAATTAACTTCTCATCTCCGATCGCTACTCCAATTCTTTCACCTGGCAATCCGGCTTTGGATAAACTCATGCAATGGAGAATGTTGTCACCAAATACAGGAGACATTTCCGTAAAATTCAAAGCTGGAAAGGGAGGCGCATAGGCAGAGTCGATAATAACTGGAACGTTATAAGGTGCAGCCAAAGCTGCAATTTTCTTGACTTCCTCATCCGTCAAAACGTTACCCGTAGGATTGCAGGGACGAGAAAATATGACGCATCCCGTCTCTTCGTTAATTTTAAGTTGACTGAAATCGGGGCGATATTTGAATCTATGGGCGGCTGAATCGATATCTAGTGCAGGCTTATAGGCAATTAACGCTTCTGGGGCAAGACTTACGCCACCATAACCCGTGTAATCTGGACTTAGGGGTAGAACGATCTGCCTTAACTCACCATCGAGACAGTAGCCACCAAAAGCATTTGCAGCGTAGAAATAGAGAGTTTGACTACCAGGTGTAATCAGGATATTGCGATCGCTTAAGTTTAACCCGTAGCGATGATTGAAATCAGATGCGATCGCGCTAATCAGTGGCGCGTACCCCTGACTCGATCCATAACGACAGACAACTTCGCCATAGTCAGAACTAGCTAACAACTGTGCCGTACAGTCTCGCCATAACTGTTCTACTTCCGGCAAAATCAGCGGATTTCCCGCACTTAAATTAATAAACTCCTTACCTGCACCTGCTTGCAGCGTTTCAATAATATCTTTCATAATTGCTCGCACCCCCGTTAGGTGGGACATTTGAGCGCCAATTTTCGTTAGGGCAGGGTTCATAAGCAGATGTGTAGGAGACTTTCTTAATTTAACCAAATCGGAGGAGTCGGGAGTCGGGGAAGAGAGCTGAGGAAGCAGAGGGGACAAGGGAGACAAGGGAGACAAGGGAGACAAGGGAGACAAGGGAGACAAGGGAACTGAGGCTGAAACTGGCTGTTGCCTCTTGCCTCGCGCCTCTTGCCTTATTAACCAACTACCAACTACTCATTACCCATTACCAAACTTAACATCCAGCAAAATTTTGTTAAAACATCCTTTATCTAATTTGACACTGAAATCTGGAAAAAGTGTAAATAAAAATCTTAAAGTAGACATACTCCGTATATGCTAAAAATCCTAACTGGGATGATGTTGGCGAGGATAAATTACCCAGGTTTCTATTACCGAGTCGAGTTTTAATTGGTTTGTATTGCCATCGGTTTTAGAGCAGAGAGTTCACAAGAGAGTACTGGAAGAATATGACGAATAAATCTGCGATCGCCCCAGCACAAAAGCTGAGCGAAAAACTACCCCTGCCACTCAAAAGATTGGCAGATCTGGCTTATAACTATTGGTGGAGTTGGACGAGCGAACGAGTTTTCCTATTTCAAAACATTTCGCCGGAAGCGTGGGAGCGTTACGGGCATAACCCTGTAGCCGTGTTGGAATCGGCTTCTTACGAACGCCTGACCCAATTAGCAGAAGACCCTTTCTACATCAAACATTTATCCCAGGTGGTGGCTGAGTTTGATGCTTACATGAATCAGCAAGATACCTGGGTGAGTCGAGTTGCACCGCAAATTTCCTGGCAAAATCCGATCGCCTATTTCTGTGCTGAGTTTGGCATTCACGAATCTCTCCCCGTTTATTCTGGCGGTTTGGGTATTCTGGCTGGAGATCACCTCAAATCTGCTTCCGATCTGGGCGTACCTCTGATCGGCGTAGGATTGTTGTATCGTCAAGGCTATTTCCGGCAGCGGCTCAATCGTAGTGGTTGGCAAGAAGATTACTACATTGACAATGTTTTCCAGCAAATGCCGCTGGAGTTGATGTTGAACGAACGGGGAGAAGCCCTGACGATCGCGCTGCAAGTTAGACAGCGGATGGTCAAAGTTCAAATTTGGCGGACGCAAGTGGGTAGGGTGAGTCTCTACTTGCTCGATACAGACCGCGAAGACAACGACCCGATCGATCGCTGGCTCACGGGACACCTCTACGGGGGCAACCAAGACACGCGGATCGCCCAAGAGGTGGTTTTGGGGATTGGCGGAGTCAAGGCGCTTACAGCTTTGGGAATTCAGCCCTCAATTCACCACTTGAACGAGGGACACGCTGCGTTTTGCACCCTAGAGATTGCTTGGCAAGAAATGGAGCGGACGGGCAAACCTTTCTACGATGTGGAAGCGAGCGTCCGCAATCGCTGCGTCTTTACGACTCATACCCCCGTACCCGCCGGACACGATGTTTTCTCTCCCGATTTGATGGATTCTCATTTTGCGCAATATTGGGCGCAGTTGCGGCTATCGCGAGAGCAGTTTTTAGCTTTGGGCGCGAAAAGACTGGGCGATCCTTGGGAGCCTTTTGGTATGACTGTCTTAGCGCTGCGGATGTGCCGCGCTGCTAATGGTGTGAGCGAATTGCACGGCAGGGTTTCGCGGCAAATGTGGACTGCTTTGTATCCCGATCGCCCTGAAAACCGCGTACCCATCGGTCACATCACCAATGGCGTTCACGCCCCGACTTGGACGGCTCCGTTGATGGCTGACCTTTATACTCAGTATCTAGGTACAGATTGGCAGACGCGGGCGATCGATCCGGCAATGTGGGCAGATGTCGATCGCATTCCCGATGCGGAATTATGGCAGCGACATCAAGTTTTGAAAGAGCGTTTGATTGCCTTTACCCGTTACAGAATCAAAAAAGCCAGAACGGATCGGGGTGAAGTAGGCGATCGCATCCATGCTGCCGATCTGTTGCTCGATCCCAATGCTCTCACGATTGGTTTCGCCCGTCGCTTCTCCCAATACAAACGGGGCAATCTGCTGTTACGGGATGCGGAAAGAGCGTTGAAGATCTTTGGTAATGCTCAGCGTCCAGTCCAAATTGTCTTTGCTGGTAAAGCTCACCCCGCCGATGAGGAAGGTAAGCGGATCATCCAAAAATTGATGGAGTGGTGTCAGCATTCTGCAATTCAGCATCGAGTGGCGTTTATTGAAGACTACGACATTTACGTAGCACAGAAGTTAGTGCAAGGCGTAGATGTTTGGTTGAATAATCCCCGTCGTCCCCTGGAGGCTTCTGGTACGAGCGGGCAAAAAGTCTGTTTTAATGGCGGGATCAACTGTAGCGTCCTTGATGGTTGGTGGTGCGAAGGCTATCAAGTTGGGATGGATGGCAAGGGAATCAACGGTTGGGCGATCGGTGAAGATGCTCATACAAGCAATCAAGAGTTGCAGGATCGGATCGATTCTGAATCCCTCTACAAGTTATTGGAAGAGGAAATTGCGCCTCTATACTACGATCGCGACAACAACGGCATTCCGCACCGCTGGATTCAAATGATGAAGGCATCGATTAAGACGAATGCACCTCTGTTTAATACGGATCGGATGATCGCCGATTACGTGACGCGCATCTACGCTCCTGGCTGTTCGACAATCTCTACACCAAGTTTGGCTCAAGTGATTGTCTGATTTGATTTGCCAATTTCTCTAATAGCGGTTTTCAATTGGGTAAAACACGCGATCTGTAGGGGCGCACAGCTGTGCGCCCCTACAAATGTCACGCACGAGATCGAGAACTGATCTAAAAAGGGGGGATCTAGTCCTATAGCTACCCTTGAAGAACGAAAGTTATTTCTGTCCAATTAACAGCGCTACGGGAAACTCTTTCAACGTGTCAGCAACTGGCAACTTTCCATCAGTTTGAATATTTTGATGAGTAATTGTGTCCTCCCACTTTGAAGCTATTTCGGCAGGTATTTGAATATAAGTATCTTGCCAAACTTCGCCAAATGGATACTCGCCAGGTTGAATTAAACTCGTTAAGAAACGAGGGGCGATCGCAATAGCTGTTGTATTTTCAAAACTGCGGGCGAAAGCCACGATATTTTCTTGATACTTACCCCTAATTTCTAAAGGCTGATAGTCTCCTTTTTGAAAGACATCTAGATATTTCGTTCTCGCTTTCAAAATTTGATGAGTTAGAAACAGCTTAATTCTGCCATCTTCCTTTGTAGCTAGCAGATCGGAAATTAGAGCAGAAATATTCGTGCTAATTTTCTCTTTGATTTCCGACAAATAAGAGTTTCTCTGCTCGAAATCAACTGGACGACGATTATCTGGATCGACTAAGCTTAAATCCCATAATTCTGTTCCTTGGTAAAAATCAGGAACCCCAGGAGAAACTGATTTTAGCAGAGTTTGAGATAGGGAATTAAAGATACCATAGTAAGAAACCTTCTTTTGAAATGGGAGAAACTCTTTCAGAAATTGATTGTTTTCCGACTGATTCAAGACTGCTTCGACAAAACTAGTACAAGCATCTTCATAAGTCTGATTTTGCCGCAGCCAAGCCGTGTAGACTTTTGCTTCGCGAATTGCCTTGAGCATATATTCTTTGACGCGATCGCTAAAGCCATTTATTTCACTCTCTAAGAATGGATATGCCCCTACTAAAGTTTGATAAAATGCGTATTCATCATTGCGATCGGGAAAAATTGAGTTTTTATGTTGCGTTTTATAAGAACGATTTAATTCCATCCAACTACGAACTTGTTGCTGCCATTCGTCAGGAATTTCTGACAAAACGTTAATTCTCGCCCTCACATCTTCACCCCGTTTGGTATCGTGGGTTGAAGTTGCACTCATAGCATGAGTCCATGTCTGATTTCGATGTTGGTTAAAACTATGAAACTCAGCTAAATCCATTCCAAAATGATCTGGTTCGCCACCTACTTCATTTAAAGAAAGCAAGCGGTAATAAACATATAAAGCTGTATCTTCTACCCCTTTTGCCATCAGTGGTCCCGTATATTGTTGCATTCGCATGACAAAATATAACCACTGGTCTTTCTCAGCTTGAGTCAGAGTGGGTTCGTATTCTAGTAAGAATAGTTTCTCGATAAAATTCAGTTCGTTTTGTAACAGAGGTGTGCCATCTTTAGCAGCTTGAATGACTGCTTGAATATACTGTCGATCCTGCTCAGAAATTCCGGCAGCATTGATGTAAGTACAATAGATGGGAAAACGGGTGAGAACTTCTGCGATCGCACGTTTTAAGCCATTGAGAGTAAAATCATTACCATAACGATATCTACCCGCAATTTTCTTTAGCAAGACACTCAAGTTATCAATATCACCTGCTAGATTTTTATCGATAATTAAATGCTTTTTCTCGGCTACAACATCAGGAAAAATCGTGATAAATCCGGTTAGATTTCGATAAATTTCGTCAAACTTATCTCGATTTGCTTTTTGACAGAAAAGTCCATTCACATAGTTTAGATAATCGTAGCCAGAAGTCCCCTGAATTTGCCAGTAATTAGGTATGTCTTCCCCAATTTGCAAAATCTTTTCGACGGTGATATAAGTATCACCTACTTTTTCCCGCAGTCTTTCTAAGTATTGAGTAGGATCGTAAAGACCATCGATGTGATCGATTCTTAAACCTGTAAACTTGCCTTCGTTAACTAATTTTGCAATGAGTTCGTGAGTAGCGTTGAAGACTTTGAGTTCTTCTACTTTGACTGAGATTAATTCGTTGACTGTAAAAAATCTGCGATAATTAATTTCTTCTGCACCTACTTTCCAGTAAGAAAGTCGAAAGAACTGTTCTGAAAGTAACTTATCTAAAAGATTAAAACTTTCAGTATTTCCTGGTTCGCCATTAAAAACCTTAATATTATCATCGATAAAAGCTTTTACTTCAGGATTGCCTTCATACAGTTCCCAAAGTAAGCCTCTAACAAATTCTGTTTGATCTTGTCTTCTTTGTTTACCAACAACATCAGCAGAGATATTCTTAAGAATGTAGAGAATTGCTAGAAGTTTAACAAAATCTGGATGTCTTCTACCTAGGGTTCTAGCTAATTTACCTAAATTGTAGGTCAAGAAAGTCGCATAGGATTCTAGTTTTAACGGCAAACTTAGACTGTAATAGTTGACAGTTAAGCCGCTTTGTTCGTACTTGAGTTGAATTTCTCCATTCTCTAACGATTCTCCATAAAAATTTCCTAGCATCGGTGCTAAGATTGGTTCTTTGTTATCAGTGAAAGGAGCATTCCAAGCAATGTCAAAATATTCTACATAGGCTGAATCTGAACCATTTTCTAAGACATCCATTAACCATACATTTTGACTGTCATAAGCCATGTGGTTAGGGACGATATCCTGTAACCAACCTAATTGATGCTGTTGAATTTCGGCAATCAAAGCATCAAAATCTGCTTCAGTTCCTAGTTCGGGATTGAGTTGAGTTGGATCGACAACATCGTAACCGTGAGTACTACCCGTTCTAGCTTTAAATATCGGTGAAGCGTAGAGATCGGAAACTCCCAAAGCTGCTAGATACGCGGTAATTTTTTTCGCATCTGCAAATTTAAATTCCGAGTTAAATTGAATGCGGTAAGTAGCTGTGGGAATGCGCATGAGAATGGTAATGGGTAATGGGTGATGGGTGATGGGTGATGGGTAACTGTTAATTATTAGATTTGATAGCAACCAAGCTATAACAACCACCAATTAACAATTACCAATTACCAAAACTACGTGTTTTCGTAAAGTACAAAGTTGTACGATCGCAGTTTTATTTCTTCGCCCGAATTGATTTTATCTGGGGCGACAGTACCGGAACCTTGCCATTTTTCATCGGCAGAATCGAGAATCTTTTGCCAATTATTGTGGCTGAGTTCTGGTGCGAAGCTAACATCATTTTGGTTGAAGTTCATCAGACAAAGAATTTGGCTGTCGTCACTCCATCGCCGCCACCAGACAATTTTTTGTTGTTCGTCTGCACCTGCTTCTATGCTGTCTCTTTCTTTTTTAATTAAAACAGGAGCAGTAGTGCGAAGTTGAATTAATTTTTGATACCAAGACCAGATAACTTGGTGTTTACCTTCTTGGCGTTTTTCCCAATCCATTTTACACCCGAGAAAAGTTTTGGAAGATTCTGGATCGGGTGGGTCTCCTACGGCGTGAAAGGCAGCAAATTCCTGTTTTCTGCCCTCACGGACTGCTTTAATTAAATCTGGGTCAGAGTGGCTGACAAAGTATGTAAAAGGTGCTTCTTCGGCATACTCTTCACCCATGAATAGCAGAGGAATATAAGGTGAAAGAATTACCGCTCCAGCAGCTAGTTTGAGAGCATCAAAAGAGATGAGTTTTGATAGTCTTTCTCCTAACAACTGATTGCCAATTTGATCGTGATTTTGAATGCAAACGACAAATTGAGCGAGATCGGTGCGATCGCGAGCAGAACCACCATGAAATCTCTGACGATGAGGTGCATATTTCCAGTCATAGACAAATGTATCGCGATAGGCTTTTGCTAAGTCTTCGCATTTCCCAAAGTCTTGATAATAACCGTCACTATCGCCTGTTAATAATGCATGTAAAGCATGGTGAAAATCATCGCTCCACTGAGCATCAAGTTCGTATCCACCTACTTCTTTGGGACGAATAATTTTGGGGTCGTTTAAATCGCTTTCAGCAATTAAGTAATACTTTCTCCCTTGTTGTTCGGAAAATTCTCGAACTTTTTCGGCTAATTCCGCTAAAAAGTGTTTTGCGCCTAAATCGTAAATCGCGTGAACTGCATCTAATCGCAAACCATCAATATGAAATTCTCGCAGCCAATAAAGAGCATTTTCAACAAAAAAGTGGCGCACGTCGTGACTGTGGGCATCATCAAAATTAATGGCGCTGCCCCAAGGAGTGCGGTAAGTTTGAGTAAAATAAGGAGCAAAATTGCTGGTGTAATTACCTTCAGGTCCAAAATGGTTGTACACCACATCAAGAATCACCGAAATTCCCTGTTGATGACAAGCTGCAACTAATTGCTTTAACTCTTCGGGAGTACCGTAAGAATTTTGCACGGCAAACGGGTAAACCCCATCGTAGCCCCAGTTACGATAAGCGCAACTCCCATCTGGGGGAATATTGCCAGGAAATTGCGCGATCGGCATAATTTCGATCGCGTTGACTCCCAACCCTTTCAAATCTGCCAAACGGGGAATAATTGCAGTAAAAGTCCCTTCTGGAGTAAACGTACCGACATGTAATTCATAAATAATCATCGCGTCTAGCGGTACGCCAGCCCAATCGCCATCATCCCAAGTAAATTCATGGCTTATCACTTGAGAAGGCTTATGTACGCCATGCGGTTGAAAATAGGAAGCTGGATCGGGGCGAGTTTCGCCACCATTTAATTCCAGAAGATATTGCGTACCTGGAGGGATATTATCGGCTACAACTTTCCAGTAGCCATCTTCCTGTTCCATCTGCAAAAAGCGTTCTTCGGGGGATACAATTTGAACACCCAGTGACTCGATATTCGGTCCCCACACGATAAATTCACAGCGATCGCCGCCTAAATAGTTAGCACCAATTTTCATAAATTTGTCATTTGTCATTTGTCATTTGTGAGTGACTGGTGACTAGTGACTAGACTCAATTCTAGTCACCAGCCACGAACCACTAGCCACTGCTTAAACCATCTGACGCAGCAGGACGAGCGATCGCGCTGTAACTGGAACGGTGCGATCGCCTGTATAGATGCTTTCTTCTTGAATAAAGCGCGGTTCTTTGGTATCAATAACTAATACCCACTGGTTATCTTGCATTCCCTGTGGCAAGTTGAATTCAAGAGTTTCATAGTGGGCGTTCAAGAAGATGAGAAAGCTATCGTCGCTGATGCGTTGACCTTGTTTCCCAGGACTGGGAATCATGTTTCCATTTAAGAACACGCCCATTGACTTCGCATATCCGATTTCCCACTGTTCCTGATCCATCTCGCTACCGTCAGGATTGAACCACATGATATCGCTGACACCAGAACCGTGAATCGCTTGACCTTGGAACCACTTACGGCGACGAAATACAGGATGTTGGCGGCGGAAATAGATCAACTCGCGAGTAAAATCTAATAAATCTGTATTTCCCTGTACCAAATCCCAATTAAACCAAGAAATTTCACTGTCTTGGCAGTATCCGTTATTGTTTCCATGCTGCGTCCGACCCATTTCATCACCCCCAAGTATCATGGGGATACCTTGGGACAGCATCAGAGTCACGAGGAAGTTCCGGCGCTGGCGTTCCCGTAACTGCAAAACTTCTGAGTCGTCTGTCTCGCCTTCTGCGCCGCAGTTCCAAGACCGATTGTGACTTTCACCGTCGCGGCTTTCTTCGCCGTTAGCTTCGTTGTGTTTCTCGTTGTAACTGACGAGATCGTTGAGCGTAAATCCGTCATGAGCGGTGATGAAGTTAATGCTAGCATTAGGTCGCCGTCCGTTTTCTTGATAGTACAAGTCGGGGCTACCCGTCAGCCGATAGGCAAATTCTCCCAGAGTACTGTCCACGCCACGCCAGAAGTCTCGCGCCGTGTCGCGATATTTGCCGTTCCACTCCGACCAGAGAACGGGGAAGTTACCAACTTGATAACCACCCGTACCGATGTCCCAAGGTTCGGCAATTAATTTTACGTCGGCGATCGTCGGATCTTGGTGAATGATATCGAAGAATGCTGACAGTCGATCCACTTCGTACAGTTCTCTTGCCAAAGCTGAAGCAAGATCGAAGCGGAAGCCATCGACGTGCATTTCTGTCACCCAGTAGCGCAGGCTATCCATGATCATCTTCAAAACTTGGGCGTGGCGCACGTTGAGGGAGTTGCCGCAACCTGTAAAGTCCATGTAGTATCGCGCGTCGCCGTCTACCAAGCGGTAATAGTTGGCATTGTCAATTCCCCGCATCGATAGGGTAGGACCCATGTGATTGCCTTCACCCGTGTGGTTGTATACCACGTCTAAAATGACTTCAATTCCAGCACGGTGCAGGGCTTTAACCATTTCCTTAAACTCCCTCACCTGCTCGCCTAAAGTGCCACTAGAGCTGTATTCGGAGTGAGGCGCGAAATAATTGATCGAATCGTAGCCCCAGTAGTTTTTCAATCCTTTGTCCGCTAAATGTCCTGGGACGGAAAGGAAGTGATGTACGGGCATTAATTCAACTGCGGAGATTCCCAGGCGTTGCAAATGCTCGATCGCGGCTGGATGTGCCATTCCCGCATAAGTACCGCGCAGTTCTTCGGGAATATCGGGGTGTAGCTTAGTGAAACCTTTAACGTGAGTTTCGTAAATAATCGTTTCGTTCCAAGGAGTACGCAGGAGTTTATCGTCTTCCCAGTTAAAACTTTGATCGACAACGACCGATTTCGGCATCAATGGGGCGCTATCCAAATCGGAAAACGATAAATCGGCTTCTTCAGACTCCCAAGAGTAACCATATAATTCTGGACCATTGCCAACTTCCCCCGCGATCGCTTTTGTGTACGGATCGATCAGCAGTTTATTGGGGTTAAAGCGATGTCCTTCTTGGGGTGCGTATGGTCCATGCACTCTATACCCGTACCGTTGACCTGGACCTATACCTGGTATGTAGCCGTGCCAGACGAAATTACTGACTTCTGTTAGCTGTATGCGAGTTTCTTCGTCATCGCGATCGAACAAGCACAATTCTACACCTGTGGCATTTTCCGAAAACAAGGTGAAGTTCGTGCCTTTGCCGTCCCAACAGGAACCCAAAGGATAGACATTGCCTGGCCAGAGTGCAACATACATAGGTTTGACTGCGTGTCAAGTATTAAGTAGTGAATGACTGATGACAGTAGGAATTTAACTAAAGGTTCTTCCTACTTTTGGTAGAGTCTCTCTCAACACAGTACCGATTCCGAATTAGCTTGACTATCTATCCTAAGCAGGAATCAGTTGTCAGCGATCGGTTACTAGTGGCTAGTGGCTGGTGACTAGAATTGCTCTCTTGTCTCCCTTGTCCCCCAACTCCCGACTCTCGACTCCCAACTTCCTAATTAGCGGCTATAAATTTGTGTCATTTCCAACAGGCGATCGCGTAGTTGAGGTGTTAGCATTTCAGAACTTTCGTAACGCCAACGCCAGTTGCCTGCATTGACACTGGGATCGTTCATGCGGGCGCGATCGTCTAAGCCTAAAATGTCTTGTAGAGGTAGAATAGCTAAGTCTGCAACTGAGGCTAATGCCAGTTGGATGAATTCCCAATTAATTTCTGTTATTTCTGCCGCAGATTCGTCACCCAAATATTTCGCGACAAATTGCTTTTCTTTGTCGCTAGCTTTGTTCCACCAACCAATAGCTGTATCGTTGTCATGAGTACCGGGATAAACGACACTGTTATGGATATAATTGTGAGGTAAATAGGCATTACTTGAGTCGTCTCCAAAGGCAAATTGCAGAATTCTCATGCCTGGAAATTGAAAGCGATCGCGCAATTCTTCGACTTCTGGGGTAATAATGCCTAAATCTTCTGCCATAATTGGCAAACTTCCCAAAGCGTTACCTAAAGTTTCAAAAAATTCTACTCCTGGGGCTTTAATCCACTCGCCATTAATGGCAGTCTCTTCGCCTGCTGGGACTTGCCAGTATGCCTCAAAACCGCGAAAATGATCGACGCGAACGATATCGACATATTCTAAGGTGGCTTGAAAGCGTTGAATCCACCAAGCAAAGTTTGTTTGTTGCAATTTATCCCAGTTATAGACAGGATTTCCCCATAATTGTCCCGTAGCGCTGAAATAATCTGGGGGAACGCCAGCGATATATGTAGGTTCAAAAGTTTGGGGATCTAATTTAAATATTTCTGGACTCGACCAGACATCAGAACTATTGTGACAAACATAAATTGAAATATCGCCGACAATTTGAATATTTTTGTCGTTGGCGTATTTTCGTAGTTGTTTCCACTGCTCGAAAAATTTGAATTGAACGAAATTATGATAAGCGATACTATCTTTTAAAGAATCTCTTGCTGCTTGCAACGCATCTGGCTCTCGACGCGCGATCGCTCGTTCCCAATTATTCCAGCTTTTCCCTTCGTTGGCTTCTAATAACGACATAAAAAGTACGTAGTCATCGAGCCAGTAAGATTGAGATTGACAAAATTGTGCGTATTCTGAGTTTTGATGAGTATTAGCTTGTTGAAAGTTTTCAAAAGCGATTTTAAGGAATTTAGTTTTATGCGGAATGACGCGATCGAAATTAACTCGATTCAAATCCACATTTTCTGATGGACTTAGTTCTTCTTTCTTCAACAATCCTTCTTCTGCTAGCGTATCGAGGCTAATTAATAATGGATTGCCAGCAAAAGTGCTGAAATTCATGATATATGGAGAATGCTCGTATCCCGTGGGTCCCAAAGGCAAAACTTGCCACAATTTTTGTCCGCTACTGGCGAGAAAATCGATGAATTCGTAAGCCGATTTTCCTAAATCGCCAATTCCATATCGGCTGGGAAGACAGGTAGGATGCAATAAAACGCCGCTAGCACGTTGGAATGTCATAGGGATATTTGAGGTGAACCAGGATAGAAGAT